>JAKEEV010000612.1 GCA_022616395.1 Planctomycetia bacterium
ACTGATTACTGATTACTGACTCCCGGTGGCTTATGAATTCGCTTCAACGAGCCGCGTTCAACCGCAAGTTGATGTACTTTGTGGCGATCTTCGTGCTGTTCACCATCAGCATGATGTGGCGTGGAGTCATTCCGGTTCCGCTGGGCACATCCAGCGCCAAAGCGGCGGAGCCGTTCCGGTGGGTCGCCAACCACACGATTCAGCAGCAGTCGAGGGAACTCGATTTGTGGGAACTTGATCCCGAAGAGACCGAGGCCGAAGTCACCGGCAGCGCGCTGAGGTTGGGACTGACCGGCTCGAAGGGCTTCGCGGTCACGATCCTCTGGCAGGCGGCCATCGAGAAGCAGAAGCGAAACGACTTCGCCGAGTTCGAGGTGCTGGTGCGAGCGGTGACCAAGCTTCAGCCGAACTTCATCACGCCCTGGATCTTCCAGAGCTGGAACATTGCCTACAACGTGTCGGTCGAGATGCACGGCACCGGCGATATGTACTTCTACATCGCGCGGGGCATTGAACTCTTGGCGGAAGGTGAACGGAGAAACAAGCGCTCGCCGGACATGCGCTATCAGATCGCGTTCTATTACCAGAACAAGTTCGGAGTTTCGGATCAGGTGGAGACGCTCCGGTGTTTGTTCGCGCTGAGTTGCATCCCTCAGCCCGAACGACGAGCGGACGATTTCATCGACCCGGTGACGAAGGAAGTCAAGTTGCCGGAGTTCCAGAAGTTCTGTGAGAAGTACCCGCATCTGGTCCGCCGGCTTCGCGGAGAAGATCGCGTGGACGATGACAAGCGCGCCAAGGAGAAACTCCGCTGCCCAAAACCCGAGAACGTGATCCAGTTCCTCCGCGACAACTACAACGTGCCCTGCCGATTTCGGGACAACAGCGACGAACCGAAAGACCCGAAGAAGCTCGATCAGTTCCCCCTGTTGCCTCCGGAGTTTGAAGAGGGCCGGGAGGAGGCCAACCCCAGTTCCGTGCTAGGCGACGACTTCACTGCCTTCAAGGCAGCTCGGGCGTGGTTTGCATACTCGCTGTTGTTGCTTCCCCCCACTCCAAAGGACGATCAAGGCCGGCCGATGCCCGGACCCACTCCGCGACCAGGCGAGCACGGCTACGACCCAGCCAAACACCGCATTCCGCGACTGCCGATGCTGATTATCTTCCGCCAGGGAGCTCCTCGCGCTCAAAGTTACCAGGCTGAACTCGAACAGAAGGAAGGCTGGTTCGATGAGGAGGGTTGGCGGATTGATGACCCAAGCGACCCGGATAACTGGTGGTTCCCCGATCCGGCGAGGCCCGGTTTCCCACTGGATGTGGTTGTTGGCAAGGGGCGTGCGTGGTCGCTTGAAGAGTGGCAGAAAGCGGCCAGGATGTGGACCAAACACGGCAACGACAACGGGTTGATACTCAACCAGGCCCGACTCGAGGATTACAATAAGTACAGGGTTGACATCAACAGCCTGCCAGCGGACCCGACTCCCGAGCAACTCGAAAACCCGGAGTTCCGCAAGCGCTACCAGGCGACGGCGGCGATGTTCTTTTACAACACCAACCGGCAGGTTACGAACTTCCCCTACTTCCTCGCATCGGCCGAAGCCGAGGAACAGGTCGTGGATGGCAAACCGATCACGGTGCTTGCTCGCAAGACCCTCTGGAGGGCTGAACAAGCCCGCAGGCTCGGCAATACTCCGCGTGCCATCACCCTCTACAAGGATGGGTTGAATCAGTGGAAGCAGGTGTTGATCGCGAAACCGACCTTCCACCGCACTGATCGAACCGAGGAGGAGACCTACGAGTTTGAACTGGCCTACCTGCGGCTGTTGGTTCAGGACGATGAGCGGGTGCGCCAACGGGCCAACTTGATCGCTCACACAACGCACGGTGTTGTTCCATTCTTGACCGAACCGTTCTTCAAACAGTCCGTACCCGATCCGCTCTGGCCAGATGCCAATCGTACCGAACTGAAGTGGTTCATCGTCGAGACCGTCTCCGACGCGGACTTCTCTTCACCGTTCGTCGGGTCGCTGGCTCCAGACGGCGGGGCGTGGATTCGCGAGGATCTCAAAGTCTCCGTGCGGGTCAAACAGGGCGTT
This sequence comes from Planctomycetia bacterium, assembly GCA_022616395.1. Classification (GTDB taxonomy): domain Bacteria; phylum Planctomycetota; class Planctomycetia; order Gemmatales; family Gemmataceae; genus Gemmata. The sequence continues at coordinate 2,097 of JAKEEV010000612.1, forward strand.
CAACGGCGTGTGCCCGGTCAGCCCGGTTCGCAACCAACTCCCGGTCAACCTCAACTGCCTCCAGGGCCAGGCCAACCGGGGCCAGGTGGCCCACCATGACAGGAGTTCCAAGTTTCAAGTTCCAGCGTTCCAAGTTTAAAGACAGCAGACCAGTGCGCCTGCTTTCTTCAACTTGAAACTTGGAACTCTGGAACTTGAAACTTTCCGTTCCTCCTTTCCGACCCACTCACCATGAACCGCATCGCGTTTGCAATTCTGGCCCACCCGGACGATGCCGAGTTTCTTTGCGCCGGCACACTCGCGAGGCTCAAGAAAGAACACGGCTGGACCATTCACATCGCCACGATGACACCGGGCGATTGCGGATCGGCCGAACATCCTCCGGAGGAGATCGCACGCATTCGCCGCGGGGAAGGAAAGGCGGCCGCGGAGGCCATCGGTGCAACCTATCACTGCTTGGAAGAGCGCGACCTGCGGGTGATTTACAACGAACCGGCGCTGGAGAAGGTCGTGAGGTTGATTAACGCGGTCCGTCCGCAAGTGGTGTTCACGCACAGCCCGGATGACTATCACCTCGACCATGAGCAGACGAGCAAGATCGTGCGCGCGGCGACGTTCGCGGCTCCGATTCCGAATTTCCTCCACAACCGGCACCTGCACCCGCCTCTGGATCACATCCCGCACTTGTTTTACTGCGACCCACTGGAAGGGAACGACGCGTTCGGCAACCCAATCCCGGCGAGTTTCCGCATCGACATCTCTTCGGTGATCGTGGACAAAGCCAGGATGCTGGAATGCCACGAAAGTCAGCGCGCGTGGCTTCGGAAGCATCACGGAGTCGATAACTTGATCGACTCCATGAAAGCCTGGTCCGCGACTCAGGGCAAATCGGCGGGCGTTGCGTTCGCGGAGGGCTTCCGTCAACATTTGGGGCACAGTTACCCGAAGACCAACATCCTCGCGGAGCTATTGGGCTGATGTCGGAGCCGCGACCGTCGGGAGCGGATAATCGGAGCCGCGACCGTCAGGGAGCGCTGACAAGAGCGCTCCCTGACAGTCGCGGCTCCGATTCCCATCATTCGCCTTGTGAAGAGACTGTGAAGGCACTTTTCCCGTTCGCGCGTGGGTGAAAAACGTTGACTCGCCCCGCCAGGCGGTTTACCTTTCTTTCAACCGGAGGAATCGCTTCGTTGATGCCACATCAGGAGGTCGCTCGTGTTCAACGTGAAATCTCTCTTCGCACGTCTGCTCGGTCGCACGAGTCCACCCGTTAGAACATCTGTGAAGGCGCGGAATGCCAACCACTTCCGCCCATCGCTGGAACAGTGTGACGCACGCGAAGTGCCGGCGAGCTTCGTTGTGAATAGCCTCCTCGTAACCGTTCACGGGGGTGGGGATTATTGGCCGAAGGTTCCCCAAATCGGCCCGATCTGGACGGCAGATTCGGCCAGTTCGATCCAGAAGTCCAAAGATTCGGCGCGACTGCTGGGCACAATCGGGCACTTACGCCACCCCGTGAACGGGTACGCCTCCTCGATGACAGCGACTCCAATCCCGGCGACAATTTGGCGGAATCCATGCCGGGGGTAACGACATTTCGTGCTGCGATAGAGGAAGTAATCGCGCTTGGTGCACTCCCCCCAGGTCAGCGACACACCGTTACTTTCACTGGGATCGGGCCTGGCCCCGTTGACATCGTGCTCACGAAGGAACTGCCAGTCGTGAATATCAGTGTCGAGATCACAGGTCTTGGCCGTGATCTCTTGGCCATCACACGGATAGTTGATAACACAAAATCCTTCCGGCTGTTGGAATTCGCGGCCTCCAGCGATTCGGTGATCCAGCACCTTACCTTGAAGGGCGGTTATCATCCCAACGGCATCGGTGGGGCAGTCGACAACTTCGGCAAATTAGAAATTCGGGACAGCAACCTGACCAACAATCGCGCGAGTTCCGGCGGTGCGATCGGAAACCACAATGCGGGCGAACTCACTCTCATCGACTGCGATGTTCACGATAACCACGCTCTGATTGGCGATGGTGGCAGTCTGTTTTTGGATGGGAGTGGGAAGACGAGTGTGTGGACCAGTCAGATCAGATTAAACGACACGCCAGCTGCTGGGAGAGGAGGCGGGATTGCGGCAATCGGGTTAGCGAAGGAAATCTGGCTGCACGACAGCAACATCATCGGTAACTTTGCGGGGGTTGGTGGGGGCGGTATCTACGCCTCACTGCCGAGTGGGCAACCTTCCGTGATCATGTTTGGAGGAAATATTGCGTGTAACTGGACTGGCGTGAACGGTATCGGCGGCGGAGTGTACCTCTCGACCGCGGACGCGAGTTTCCGGGATGTCCTTTTCGATGGCAATTCCGCAGCTGATGGTGGGGCTTTCTACACGCGAAATAACACGTTGATACTGAGGTACTGCACGTTCACTAATAACAACGCGACCAATCAGGGCCCGCGTTACGTCCGGCTCGGCAATCTCGGCCAGAATCTGTTCATCACGGTCGATTCTTGTAACGGGTTGACTCAAAACGAGATTGATAACGCCGCCGCTGGCTAATCACGACGGCGATGGTGTTACTTGGGAGACGACACATGTTTCGCCAGGGCAGTCGGCCGTTGTTGACAATCTTGCTATCCGCTTGCGCGGTCCCCCCCGTCGCTTCCGCCGAACCAATCATCCTGCGGGTCGATCTTCCGCCAGAACCGCTGGCTGTCGCGCTCGACAACCTGGCAAGCGACCAAGCGAACATCTGGCTGGCTGCTCAGACCAAGTTGAGTGAACAGGACGCTGCGGAACCCTATCTCAGACACCTCGCAGCGACTGGTAAGCCGAAGGTCGCCGAACGAGCGAACGAGGTTCTCCAGAAACTGCACACCACGATCTCGAAGCGGAATATCAAGCGCGCGAAGATGTGGATCAAGGATGGTCGCGTTGATCTCGTGACGGACGCAGGTGTCTTACCCAGGGAGTTACTCCAGGGTGATGCGTTCGGAGAATTGCTCGTCCCTTTCGGACACAAAATCATCGGCGAATCGGATCAGATTGTCGGTATGAAATCGAAGGGGACACGGGTCTTTTACGAGTCGCTCGACCTCTTCTCCAAACAGAAAGATGCTCGCTGGATGCACGGGACCGATGAAACGACTGGTCTGGCTGTGTATAAGAACGTGTTCGTGCGTGCCCAGTCGTGTACCGCGCAAACACCCGAGCGGCACAACTGGCTGTCCCTCACGCGGGAGAGCCTGACCGGGGCACACCCGACGAGCAACCAGTGGTCACACAGCATCATCTTCCACAACAACCGCATCACGTTGGATTCCTGCCACAACTCGTTGGTCATTTGCGATGGCGATGCCACAATCGAGAACAACGCCGAGTTCAGCATGACCACATTGATCGCGAGAGGATCTATCCGCGCTGCTGTGCCCGTGACGTTGCGCGGGCAATGCGTTTTGTACGCAAGCGACGAGATGGCATTCGCCAAGCCGGGACGGATGAACGCCACGCTCATGGCCGGTCGCAAGGTGGTAGTGAAGAAAACGGAGAACAGTCCCGACCCTGTTATCAAACAGAATGTCAAGGAAAACCCGTTTGGTGTGCGGTTCTTCGAGACAACAGACGTGGGCGTGGAGACCGCGATGAAGGGAGATGCTCTGACCATCACCAAGCTCACGCCCGGTTCGCCTCTCACCAAGTACGGCGTCAAGGAAGGCGATGTTGTCACGCAACTCAACGACAAGGCAATCAAGACCG
>JAKEEV010000613.1 GCA_022616395.1 Planctomycetia bacterium
GTGCGGGTGAAGTACGAAGAGCGCGAGTGGATGTTCCCGCGTGGCGATTGCGTACTGCTCCCCATCGAGAACACCACTGCGGAGTTGCTCGCGCGCTACATCGCCAGCCGGTTGTGGGAAGCGCTTCGCACGCAGGAAGGATTCACGCCGGAGGTGCTTCGCGTGGAAGTGGAAGAAGCCCCCGGCCAGAGTGCAACTGTGGAGTGGCGCTCCGGCGAACGGCCGGCGTAAGCGGCCTGGGGGTTGGGGTTGGCCGCACCACCAGCCGGCTTACGCCGGCCGTTCGCCGAAGCCCTTCAGGTCCGCGAGCATCTTCTTGCCCAACTCCGGGTTGGTCATGTAGACGAACGCGGCGAATCCGCACAGCCGCGCGAGCGATTCACCTTCCTTCAGCGGCTTGTTCGTCTTCAGTTTGTGGATCGCCGAACGGAGTTGCCGGCGGAGTTTGCGCGGAGTGCGCGGGTTGCCGTCGCCATTCACTACCAGTCCGGTAACACTCTGTCGGCCGCCGGTGCGATGTACGCGAGTCTTCTCCGTCTTCACCTCGAAGCCTTCCGCTTCCACAATGCGCTTCGTGCAACCCATCATCGCGCCGAGCTTCGGCGGTCCCTTGTGCTCCATCGGCAAGCTGAACGTGAGGTCGTCCGCGTAGCGCGTGTAGCGCCAGCCGTACTTGGCGGCCAGACCCGCAAGCCGGCGGTCGAGCCGCAAGCAGATTGCGTTGGTGAGCGCGGGGCTTGTCGGAGCACCTTGCGGCAAGCATCGCGGGCCGAGCGAAACGAAGTAAGTCTTCCCTTCGACCTCCACGATCTCACGCGGCGCTTCGGTGCAGAGCAATGCCAGCAGCGTGCTGATGCCATCGCGATAACCGGCCCGACGGAACACGCCCTTCACGCGCCTCCACGTCACGGTCGGGAAGAATTCTTTGATGTCCATCTTCAGAATGATCTTCGCGTTCGCGTGCACAGTGGCGTTGCTCAAAATCGAGCGACCCACGAGGAAGCCTTGCGCTGCGCCGTGAACCGGCAGCCGCTCGACGATGTTGTGCAGAATCCACCGCTGAGCCGCTTTGAGGCGCTTCTTCGGTGCCCAGATTGGTCGCTCTGTGCCGTCGCGCTTCGGAATGGTGAAGCGGACGTAATGCAGGCTGGTGGCCGCGTCGCGGTGGTAAGCCATGCCCTTGAGCTGCGGAATGGTGACGCCGAGTGCTTCGGCCAGTTGAGTCGGCTTGTCGAGCGCGGGGAGTTCATTCTCCGCAGCGCGCTCCTCGCTGTTGGGCGTGTCCCACTTGTCCTCTTTCAGTTCGTCGGTCCAGAAGACGCCTTCGCCAAGATGCACGATGTGGTTGGCCTTGTACGCGCCCCACGTCTCGCGCTTGAGCTTTCTGCGCTCTTCGGCTTCCTGCTTGAGCGACTTCTTGTACTGGTCCTTCTCGCGGTCGGACATCGCGTCCGCGTCGCGCCGAGTGACGAGAAATCCGCGTTCGCGGAGCTGCCCGTCGATGTACGCCTTCATCCCGCCGGCCTGGACAATCAGCCGCCAGAGGGTTTCACGGTCAATCTTCGTTACGGTTGTGCTCATGGATGTTTTGGTGAACCCCGCCCGCGAGGGCGGTGGGTTGGTGGTTGTGTGCGTCACCCGCCGCACCCCGGCCCTTGCAGGCCGGGTTCGCCGCACGGTTCGCCTTACTCGGCAATCGCGTCCAAATAGCCTTTCGCGTCGAGGTCGGCGAGCTTGGCGAAATACGCCTGCCGTGCATCGTGTTCGGTGTTGAACTTCATCGTCTGAAGTCGCATCGGCTGGCCCGAAAGCCCCCAGCGGTATTTCACCTTGTCGCGTTCGAGCGAAATCTGCACGACGTTCTCCACATCGCCCTCGCGCTTGGCGAAGGCGCGCGTCTCGAACTTCACCGCGTCGTCGCTCTTGGCCTTCTTCGCTTCCTTCTCCGCGAACGCCAACCGCAGCGCGATGAGATGCACGCACGGTCCGCCCTTGATGCCCTGCTTGCGGAAAGTCGCGCAAGTGCAAGTCACCTTGCGTACCTGCCCTTCATCCGCGAGCACCATCTGCGGGCGGTAATCCCGCTTGTCTTCTTCCACTGACACCTGACCCGTCAGTTCCAGGCCAATCCCCGCGATGCGGTTCTCGCTCTGAATCTTCACCGCTCCGCGACGAGTGAGTAAGTCGTGTGCGACCTTCTCGCGGACATTGCGGTACTGAAGCCGCACGAGATCGAGCGGCTTCTCCACGATGGGCCGCGAGCGGTAAACACCGTTGGCGATGTCATACATCAACTCGCCGTTTTGACAGCCGAGTTGCAGAGCCTCGATGAGAGATGAACCCTTGATACCGGTCTGAGAGGCGAGTTCCTTCGTGTCGGCCTTCAGCTTGTCCGTCAGATACGAAACGATTTTCTTCGTTGGCTCGGCATCTTGCGTTTTTCGCGGAAGCAGAAGATCGAAGCCGAGCGCGCTCGACCAGTTCGCGGAAGTGAAACCCGTCAGTCCGAGTGTCAACGTGATGTCACCGCAACGGAACACCCAGAAGCTCGGTAGCCCGCTACCGAGCAAGTACACATCTACACTTTGCACGAACGGCAGCAGGCGCTTCACGGTCATCAGCCGTCTGCGACCCCACACGCGAACAAGCCGCGCGGCCTTCCCGCGGAACACATCGCCGGTCGTGGTGAAGACCGTTTCCCACGGTTCGGCCACGATGCGCGGCTGCTGGGCCGGCACTAACTCATAACGCAGGCCGCGTTTCTTCCCCTTGCGGTCGCCGTTCATCCGCAGGTGCCGAAGCACGTTGTAAAGGTCCATCGGCGAGAGTTGCACGTGATCGAATGGCAGCGTCGCGGCCGATTGCACTTGCAGGAATCCGCGAAGCCACGAATCCGGCACCTGAATTTTCTTCTCCAACACTTCCTTGCGTGTCTCAACGCTTGTCTTCACGCCCTCGTGACCGATGGCGAGTTTCGTGGCTCGATAGCCGCGCATCTGCTGGACGCTGGCATAGAGAGCATCGCTGAAGTCGATGTTCGTGCTGCCGTGCGCGGTGGTGCCGACCTCGGTGAACGCTTCGCGCGCAAAGGCGAGGTTCGCGTAAGTGCTTTCGTCCTTGCCGAACACCTCGAACATCACCTGATCGGGGTGAACCGTGATGACCGGATCGAGAATGCAGAACGCGAGCGGATCGTTGCGCAGCATCCAACTGAAGTACGCCTGCTGGGCGTGCCACACGCCAAGCGGAGCCGCGTCGCGTTTCATGCGAAGATACGCGATGTACTGCGTGCGGTCCTTCGGCACATATCGGTAATCACTGCCGACAACGCCGTAGAGCGCGGACATCGCTTCGCGGAAGCGCAGCGGATTCTTGATGGTCGCGTCGAAGCGCACCTGTGGGCGGTCGAGGTTGCCGAAGAGTTCCACCTGGGCGGTGTTACCGCTCGTCAACACGCGACTCGCGCCAGCATAAGCGAGGTGCGCTCCGCTCGAAGGTGGCGGCGGCGGTGCTTCGCCTTCGGTTTCAATCGGTTCGTTGGTTGCCATTTGTCACCCAGCAAGAGAATGTTCGCATTCAATGTTGGTCTGGCTCACCCGCGCTCTTGTTCCGTGCGGCGCTGGTCCTCGACAACTCCGACCGGTCCTTTTCGGTAGAGCAACACCAACCCACGCGGCCCTCTACGATAGACCGCCCAGCCGCTCATCCAGACAAACACCACAGCGCACACGAGAAGCCACAGACTCACGACCCCCGCGACAAAGCCGATCGGCACACCAGGAACTCCGCCGAGAATGCCGAACTCCGTGTAACCCACGATCGCGCCGGCAATCGCGCTGGCCGGGCCGCCAAGATAGAAGACGCCGGCAAACACGCACCCCGGCACGGGATTCCAGATGCTCCAGAAACCTTCGTTCCAGGCCATTGCCGGGCCTTTGCGTTAGCGACACCCGCTCCCTCGGCCGCGAATCATCAAGACAAGATCAAGATACCCGCTCCCTGACGGTCGCGGTTCACCAAGACGTTACCCCTCGTCTTCCTTTCCTCCGCCTGCCGGTGCGGTGGGCTTCGCGGCCTTTGGCGCTTTGGGGAGCGTGGAGAGCGTGTTCGGTGCTCCGCGTTTGCGGGCGCGCTTCGAGCGACGAAGCGCGCGCCACGCGGCCTTGCGAAGTTCCTTGTCGTCGTCCTTCGCAGTGCCGATTTCCACCAACACCTTCTCCGCGGGTTCGGCGGCCATCACGCCTAACCCTTCGACCGCTCCCAAGCGAGCGGCTTCCGGCGCCTTGCGGTCCTTCGCCACCGCCGCGAGTGTGTTGACGTCCTTCTCCGCAACGAACAGCGGAAGCGCGATCGGCTGATAATGCACATTCGCCGCGGAGCTGGCCACGTTAGCAGCAGTCACAGCCTTCGTGATGGCGAGCCGGTTGAAGCTCGGCCGGTCCGAGAGCATCTTGTCAGCCAGTTTCGCTGCGCGCTTGGCATCGAAGCGGGCCAGCAACTCGGCTGCCAGCACACGCACGTCCGCATCTGGCCCAAGTGCAAGCGTTTCGAGCGTATCCAGCACCGTGGGTGTTACCTTGCCAAGCGCAAGACATCGCAGAGCTTCGAGGCGAATGGTTCGCGCAAGCGGATCGTCCGGCCGCGACTTCGCGACGTTCGCGAGCACTTCGCTTGGCACACCGACTCGACCAGACGTGAACAGTAAGCTCTCGACCACCTCCGCAGCCTTCGCCAGTTGCTGAGCGGGCGTCTGAGTCTGCGCGCCGTTGTAGCCGTAGTCATCGTCGTAATAGTCGTCGTGGTAGTCGTCCTCGTCGGTTTCGGGCATCGCGGCTCCGGCCTTCGCTCTGCGCTCTTGCCAGGTGTTCCACCACTTCGTGAGCGCGTCACCAATGGCCTTCTTCACGCTCGCGTCGGGATCGGATACGCGCCCGAGCAAGCGCGAAGCAAGCCTCACCGTGCCTTCGTCCGCGTGTGTGAGCGCTGAGACTGCCTCCTTCACTGGCAGGTTGGGACGCGTGAGAAGTGCTGACTCCAGTTGCGTCTGGATGCTTGGCCGGCAAGAGGGGAAGATCTCCATGATCCGAAGCGGATCGCCCTTCTTCACCACCGCGTCCAGAGCGCCCTTCTCGCCTCCCAAACTGTCGA
>JAKEEV010000614.1 GCA_022616395.1 Planctomycetia bacterium
CAACGCGGACTCACACCCATGCCCACACTTCCGCGCGTGATTGCTGATTTGCCCGTGTCAACCGTCGTCGTGGAACTCATTGGCGGGCGCGTCGAGTTGGTTCCGTGGGATGCGTCCGGGCAGATTGAAGCGATTTACACCTCCGGCCATCCTCTCGTCGATGGCACGATGATGGACCGCTTTCCCGGCTTGAAGGTCATCAGCAACTTCGGCGTTGGGGTCGATCACATCGACGTGAAGGCCGCGAGTGCTCGCAACATTCCTGTTGGAAACACGCCGGGCGTTCTGGATGGAGCAACGGCCGATCTCGCGTTCGCGCTCATCCTTGCCGCGGGTCGGCGCGTGGTGGAAGGCGACCGCTACGCGCGCGGGCCAGACTTCCTGCGCTACGATCCGTCCTTCATGCTCGGACGCGAAGTTCACGGCCGCACGCTCGGCATCTTCGGGCTGGGTCGAATCGGTCGGCAAGTCGCCGCGCGCGCTCGGGGATTTGCCATGACCGTGCTCTACCACAACCGCACGCGCAACGACGAGGCGGAAATCGCGCTCAATGCCCGCTACGCGACGACAGACGAACTGCTCGCGAATTCCGATTACATCGTTCTCACTTTGCCGCTTACAACCGAGACACGCGGACTCATCGGCAAGGCGGAACTGGCGAAGATGAAGCCGACCGCGACTCTCGTGAACGTCGCTCGCGGGCCAGTCGTCGATAAGGACGCGCTTACCGAAGCACTCGCGACTCAGCGTATCTTCGCCGCGGCTCTCGATGTGACCGACCCGGAACCGCTTCCGCGCGATCACCCGCTCCTGAAACTTCCCAACATCATCATCACTCCTCATCTTGGCAGCGCGACCGAAGAAACGCGCCGCAGAATGGCGGAAATGTCAATCGAAAACCTCTTCGCGGGGCTGGAAGGCAAGCTACTGCCATTCGCGGTGAAATAGTTCTCTCCGAGTGTCGTTGCTCCTTCGAGAAAATCTTGGCTTGACGGTCCCGAATAGAGAGACAGCGCCCACAACCCTTCTCCATTTCCTTTACCGGAGCATTTCATGTCTCGCCTGCTGACCGCGTCGCTATCCGCTGTTGTGCTCTTCGCATTCGCGACCAGTTCGCGCGCTGCGGACGAGCCGAAGGACATCATTGCCAAAGCGATCAAGGCCCACGGTGGCGAAGAGGTGCTGACCAAGCACAAGGCCGCCCAGTCGAAGAACAAGGGGAAGATCAACATTCCCGGCCTGGGAGAAACGGAATTCACCCAAGATGTCTCCTACATGCTGCCCGACAAGTTCAAGGACGTGATGGAACTGAAAGTCGGAGACAAGAATATTACCGTTTTCACCCTGGTGAACGGAGATAAGGTCTCCATCGAGGTCGATGGAAAAGAAATCGATGCCAAGGACGCGGTGAAGGACGCGCTGAAGGACGCAAGCCACATCATGCAGATCGCCCGGCTCGTCCCGCTCAAGGAGAAGGGCTACGAGTTAAGTCTGATTGGCGAGGACAAGGTGGAGGGGAAGAAGGTGATCGGCGTTCGCGTTTCCAAGAAGGACGAGAAGGACGTGAACGTGTACTTCGACAAGGAGACGTGGTTGCTCACGAAGTTGGAGTATCGCGGCGCTGAACCCGGCACTGGAAAAGAGATCAACGAGGAACGGATCATCACCGAGTACAGCAAGCCCAAAGACGGCGCGCCAACGCCCAAAAAGATCATCATCAAGCACGACGGCAAGCTGTTCCTGGAAGCGGAAGTGTTGGAAGTCAAATCCTTCGAGAAGCTCGACGATAGCGAGTTCAAGAAGTGACCGTTGGTTTTGGTGACCCGCGAGTGAACGAGCGGGTGCTTTCTTGTGGACCGCGGGCATCTTGCCCGCTTGTCACATGCGGCCGGGACGGCCGCGGTCCATGCAAGACCGTATGGACCGCGGGCATCTTGCCCGCTCTTGAAGAAG
>JAKEEV010000062.1 GCA_022616395.1 Planctomycetia bacterium
ACCAGCATCCTGAAGTGCATCGGCCAGAATGGGCATCGCGCTGAACTCGCGACTCTCGTACATCTGCCGCGCCAGTGACAACGCGGTGTCAGTTCGCCACGAAGAATTGAAGGTTACGGGGCGAAACGGATTGCCGAAGATGTCGCGAAGGAACTGACAGTGGATCGTGCGCGCGGGCACTTTCTCCCACTCGGGAATAGGTTCTTCGTACTCGTATTCCTCGGTCGCGCTCAACCAAGACGCAAATACCACGTCTCCGATAGCGGAATAATGCGCTCTTGTACCGTCCGACCCAAACTCTCCCAGATGAGATGTCGCGGCTTCGGCAGATTCTTGCACTGCATCGAGCGCTGCTTCCGGCATCTCGCCTGCAAGTACGATCTCGACGAACTTGAACCAATTCAACACTGCACCCGTCAGCAACTCGGGACGATGCAGGCACAGCGCAGAGGCATAAAGCAGAACACGGCGGTCATTCGGGTTCGCGCCAAGGTGCGCCAACATCGCAACGGGCGATTGGCTCTGGAACCACTCCACTTCGGTCATCGCGCACCTCCCTACACGAGCATACCAAACACACGCGGCCGGGGTGACCCCGGCCGCGCCTTCATCACCGTCGGGCTTACGCCTCGACGCTCACCACTACTTCGGAATCACCGGCTTGAAGTCGAGCGTCTTGACGAGGAAGGCCCACTGGTCGGCGACTTCCTCGATGATCTTCGCGGTCGGCTTGCCGGCTCCGTGGCCCGCCTTCGTCTCGATGCGGATCAGTACCGGGTTCGGCCCCTTGTGGTTCGCCTGGAGCGCTGCGGCGAATTTGAAGCTGTGACCGGGCACCACGCGGTCGTCGGTGTCGGCCGTTGTGACGAGTGTTGGCGGATACGACTTCTGCCCGTTCTTCATGAGCACGTGATACGGGCTGAACTTGTACAGCGCTTCAAACTCGGTCGGGTTCTCGCTCGAACCGTAGTCATCCACCCAGTAGCGGCCCGCTGTGAACTTCTGGAACCGTAGCATGTCCATCACGCCCACCGCGGGCAAGCACGCTCCGAAGAGGTCCGGCCGCTGAGTCATGCACGCGCCTACCAGCAATCCTCCGTTGCTTCCGCCCTGAATCCCGAGCTTCTTCGGACTGGTGTACTTCTCTTTAATCAGATACTCGCCGGCGGCAATGAAGTCGTCGAACACGTTCTGCTTGGTCAACTTCGTCCCGGCTCGGTGCCACGCGTCTCCGTACTCTCCTCCTCCGCGCAGATTCGCCACCGCGAGCACTCCTCCCATCTCCATCCACTGCAATCGACTCACCGAGAAGCCCGGAGTGATCGAGATGTTGAACCCTCCGTAGCCCCACAAGAGCGTCGGGTTCGTGCCATCAAGTTTGATGCCCTTCTTGTGAGCAATGAACATCGGAATCTTCGTGCCATCCTTGCTCGGATAGAACACTTGCTTCACTTCGTAGTCCGCGGGGTCGAACTTCACCTTCGCCTGCCGGATGAGCTTGCTTTCGCCGCTCGCGATGTCGTAACGGTAGATGCTTGTCGGTGTGGCGAAGCTGGAGAACGTGTAGAACGTCTCCATGTCCTTGCGCTTGCCGCCAAAACCACTGGCGGAGCCGATGCCGGGCAGTTCCACATCGCGAACGAACTTCCCATTGATCTCGTGGACCTTCACCGCGGTCTTCGCGTCCTTCAGGTAGCTGCAAATGAACCGGTCGCCGACCAGTCCCACCTCATCGAGCACTTCCTTCGCTTCGGGAATGATTGTCTTCCAGTTCTTCTTGTCCGGGATTTTCGTGTCCATGGCGATGACCTGATACTTCGGAGCCTGGTAGTCCGTCTGGAAGTAGAAGATTCCGCCATCGTTGCCGAGGAAGTTGAATTTGTTGTCGTGGTTATCGATCAAGTCCACAATCTTGCTCGCGGGGTCAGCCAGGTTCTTGTAAGCGACGCGCACCTTGCGGCTGGTCGTGCCGTCTCCGATGAAGATGATGAGGTACTGGCCGTCCTCGCTCACATCGGCGTTCACGCTCCACTTCGGGTTGTCCTTCCGCTCGTAGATGAGCTGATCCTCGCTCTGCGGCTTCCCGAGTTCGTGGTAGTAGAGCTTCATGTCCACGTTCAAGTCCTGGAACGCTGCGCCCATCTTCGGTTCCGGGAACCGGCTGTAGAAGAAGCCCTTGTTGTCCTTTGTCCACGCGGCCCCGCTGAACTTCACCCACTTCAGTTCGTCCGTCAGCGTCTTCGTCGCGGTCACGTCGAACACCTTCCAGGTGTTCCAGTCGCTTCCAGCTTCGGCAACGCCATAGGCGATCAACTTCGCATCATCACTCACCGCCATTCCGGAAAGCGCAACGGTCCCGTCCTTGCTCCAGGTGTTCGGGTCCATGAGCAGCTTCGCTTCTCCATCGAGCGAGTCCTGCACGAAGAACACGTTCTGATTTTGCAGTCCATCGTTCTTGAAGAAGAAGTACCGGCCGGCGTGTTTCGACGGAGCGGAGATCTTCTCGTAGTTCCACAGATCGGTGATGCGCTTCTTGATCGCTTCGCGCTCGGGGATGGATTCCAGGAAGCCGAACGTGACTTTGTTCTGGGCTTCGACCCAGTCGGCGACGTCCTTACTTTTGCGCACGTCGTCTTCGAGCCAGCGGTACGGGTCCGCGACCTTCGTGCCGTGGTAGTCGTCAACCACATCGCCCTTCTTCGTGTCGGGGTATTTCAACTTCTTCGGCTCCTGTGCGTGCGTCGGAGAAAGCAGAATCGCGGTCAACACGGTCGTGAGGACCGCTCCGCAGCGTGAGACGTGCGACATGATGCACTCCAGGCGAGATGCAAGCAGGGGCACCGCGCCCCATTATTGGATTAAAGATGATGTAAGGGACGGAAGGGAAGATTGCAACGGTACTCAGTAGGACAGCCCGGAAGCCTGTCTATCTTTGCGACAGGCTGGAAGCCTGTCCTACTGAATCGGAAAGGCAAACTGCCTTTCGAGGTCGTTCCACTCAGTCGGGATGATTGTTGCCCAGCGCGGCGGAGACGACATTGAGCAGGCTGGCGACAGTGAACGGCTTTTCGATCAACTGCTCGTCTGCGGCAACCAGTCCGGGTACCATCGGCAGCCCACCGGTGAACGCGGACATGAACACGACGGGTATTTGGGGACGCACCTTCCTCACGCGGGCAGCCAACTCCGGGCCAGTGACGTGTGGCATGAGCACATCGGTCAAGAGCAAGTCGAACCGATCGGGTGTCGCGGAGAAAATCTCCCCCGCGATGCTCCCATCCGCCGCGGACACGACCGCGTAGCCAGCCTGTTCCAGGACCGTCTGGACAAATGAGCGCACCGCGTCCTCGTCATCGACCAACAGAACCGTCCAGTGCGAAGTGGGAAACCGCGCGCGGTTGGCAGCGCGACTGGCAGCGTTAGGTAAACCCGGTTCGACCGACATCGCGCCCCCAGCCATTCAGGGTGAGTGTCTAAGCAGGTGGCCTGAGTTGCCTGTTGCTTTTCAACGAGCCGCGACCGCAAGGGAGCGGTTAGCCTTTCCCGCTCCCTTGCGGTCGCGGCTCTTTGAAAACTTACAAACCTCTGTGGCCCAGTGCTTAGTCGTGCGAGCGGACGGGAAAACGTGAGTGTTGAGTTATCACAAGCCGGTGTCAAGCGGCAACGGCAACTCCGCACGTTTTTTACATTCCCGCCGACTCCGAGCCAGCGAATCCGACCACCGCCGAAAAACGAGGTCAAAGGCGAGAACCGGACAGGCAGAGGTGAGAAATGAATGAAAGCAGGCTCAGCGGCGCGGTCGCCGAGCCACGGGGCGCTGTTCGCGTTCTTCGTCCAGAATCTCCCTCCACGCCTGAGCGAACGCCTTGTGGACGTTTGAGAGTTCGATTCTGTTCTCCGTGATCTCGGTCGCTCGGATCGAGCCATTCACGAGGAACAGCCCGACGACCAGCCAGAACAGAGACCCAAAGATGCCGAAGGCGAACGCTGGCATCACGGCGTCCTCGGGCAACTGGTCGCTAAAGGCGATCAGTCCGATCGCAAGCGCGATCCAGAAGAGCAGACCCAGCCCGATGTAAAGCTTGCGGATTCGCCAGTGCCCGCGGTGCCGGTCGCACATCGGGGCGGTCACGCGCATCGTTTTGCGAAGTATCAGAGCAACGATCAACCACGGTGCCAGGCCAGCGAACAGGAGAATGTGAACCCACGGAGGCATCCAGGCGAAGTTCTGCGGTACGTCGTGGTTGGCCAGTTGCCCACAGCGCATACACACTCGCGGGAACAGATCTCCATGTGCTTCGTCCTTGTAGACCCGAATCGTCGCCATGTGTTCCTCTGGGCAATACAGGTGAGACGCGATTCTAACCGACCGCGCGGCGATTGCCACCGCGAATCACTTCTTCGGCGGGACGTAGGGCGTGCCGTCGGCGTTGGTCTTGATGA
>JAKEEV010000615.1 GCA_022616395.1 Planctomycetia bacterium
ACCCTTCGGGCGCGTTGACGGTTTGCTTGTCGAGCGCGGTGACGAGTCCTTCGAGCGCCTTCTCGCGTGCGGTCGCGTCCTTCAACTTCGCAACAAACTCGATGCACAACTTGAGGTCGGATGCTTGCCCGGTAGCGACGAGCCGGCGCATCACACGCGGCACGATCTGATCGCGCACAAACTCGTTCTTCGGCGCCTCGTCGGCCAGCCACGCGAGTTCATCTTCTAACGAGCCGCGACCGCCAGGGAGCGGTTCTTCGCCTTTCTCCTTGTCCTTCCCCGCTCCCTGGCGGTCGCGGCTCGTTAGCGACTTCTCGTAAGCGATCCACACCAGTTGCGATATGACCGGGTCTTTCGCGTCCTCCTTGCGGGCCATCAGCGCGCGAACGAGCGGTGTCACGTCGTGCTTATCGGAAAGCCGGATCGCTGCGGAGGCGAGTTCGCGGCGAACGGCCGCAGACTCGATTTCCTGCGCCACCTTTGCCATCGCGTTGATTGTTTCGGCTTTCAGCCCCTCTCTCTGAGAAACGGTTCGCACCATGACGGCTTGATAGACGCTTGACCGGGTCGTCTCACGTAAGAAGCCCTTCGTGTTGTGGATGTTATCAGTGAAAACGGCTTGGTAACGCTTGGTCTGGGTCGCGGCGTGTAACCACATGAAGTGAGGGTAGATTTCGTCCAACTTCCTCCATACCGCCTCATCGTCGGCACTGGCGCGCTCACCGAGAAGCCGCAGCGCCGTCCGTGAGTGGTACGGAGTGTCGCCCTCAAGCAGTTTGATCAGTTCCTTGTCCGTCTTCTTCCCCAGATCCTCCGGCTTCTTCGTCTTCGTGCCCTTCAGTTGAATGCGGTAGACGCGGCCGTGGTCGTAGTCCCACGCATCGGGAGGAGTTTGGTGGCACGGGTGCTGGTCGTGCCAGTCGATGAGATAGATGTCGCCCGCTGGTCCCCAGCGAAGATTGATCGGTCGGAAGTTCTTGTCGCCGCTCACGAGGAAGTCGTCGCCGCGGCTGGCGGTGTATGTGCTGCCGTTGGGTTTCAGAATGTTCTGCTTGATGCTGCAACCGTGGATGCTGCCGAAGATCACGCTGTTCTGGAACTTCTTGGGCATGTGAGGAACATCGAGCGAGAGTAACCCCGCGTGCGCCCAACCACTTTCCTTGTGGAATGTGTGGTCGCAGATTTCGTTGAGGTAGCCGTAGACGTAAGGATTGAAACTCGCTCCCGCTTGCCGACGATAGATGCCTCCGGGGACGATGTGATAGAGGTGTGGAATCACGCAGCAGCACAGGATGAATTGCCCGTCGGTGTTGCGCCAGTCCATGCCCCACGGGTTACTCGTGCCCTCCGCGAACACCTCGAACTTCTTCTGCTTGGGGTGATACCGCCACACCGCGGCGTTCATGCGCGTTTCGGGACCATCGGCAGCTTTCACGTTGCTTTGTGTGAACACGCCATGCAAGCCATAGAGCCAGCCGTCCGGTCCCCACTGGAAAGTGTTGAGCGTTTCGTGCGTGTCCTGGCTTCCGAAGCCCTTCAACAGCACTTCAAACTTACCCGGTTTGTCGTCCTTGTTCTCGATGTACCACAGATAAGGTGCGGCACCGACAAACACGCCGCCGTGACCGACTTCGATGCCCGTGCAGAGGTCGAACGCGCCGAGTCCGGCCTTCTTCCGCTCTTCGGGAACCGGAAAGTCCTTCCCCTCCGCGAAGACCGTGCGCTTGTCGCAGTCGCCATCGCCGTCGGTGTCTTCAAGGATCACGATGCGGTCGCGCGGAGCTTTGCCCTTTGGTGTGCGCTTCGGGTACTCGAAGCACTCGACGACCCACACGCGGCCTTTCTCGTCGATGGTGAACGCGACGGGGTTGGTCACCTGAGGTTCGCCCGCGAAGAGCTTCACCTCGAACTCGTCGGCGACCTTGAACTTCTTGACCGTTTCATCCGCCTTCCAGTAAGGCTGACCGGACCCTTTGCGGTTATCGAACCCGAACTCTTTTTGCGCGAGCAGGGGCCGTGCGTGTGCGGTGGCGAAGAGCGAGACGAGCGCGAGGCAAAACGCGAGGGAGAGTCGGCGCATGGGAGATCATCCTTCGAGAGTAACGGCGTGAAAGATGATGGTACGCGAGCAACAGGAGAGATGGAAGCGGTTAGCGGCGCAGGCGAAGAGAAACCCCTCACCCGCCGCTTTTCGCGAAGCGAGGCGCTTCGCGGCGGCGACCTCTCCCCAGCGGGGAGAGGTGGGAGTAATGCGCTTTTTGTGTGGCTTTGAGAACATGCCAATCACACCCACCTCTCCCCGCTGGGGAGAGGTCGCCGGAGCCGAACGAAGTGAGGCGTACCGGCGGGTGAGGGGTCTTCTCCGACTGCAAACCGCATGAACGCGAAAGCCCCGTGAGAAAATCTCACGGGGCTTTCGTTACACTGCGACTCTTGCGCGGCAGTCGCGGGGTTGTTGCTACGGTTTGATCGGAGCCAGTCCGTTCGGAGGGACCGGACCGTTGGGGGGAAGCAGCGGCTTCACCGGCTTGATGCCGCCCGGCGGAAGCGGCTTCACCGGTTTGAGCCGGTTGCCGTCTTTGTCCACCCAGGTGAAGGGCTGAACCACGTTCACGGGCTTGGTCGAAATCTTCTCGCCGAGGATGTTCTCGAACACCGTGCCATAGACGCGCTCGATGGGAACCAGCGAGTGCGCGGCCATGATCTGGTGAACGAGGCTCTGGTTGGTCACAACGACCTTGCGGCCCTTGCCGTCAAGCGCGATGCGGTTACCCGGCGCGGTCGCGGCGGCCTTCTGCAACTCCTCGAACTTCTTCTCTCCCAGTGTCACGTCTGGGCCGTCGATTGGCGGAGGAGGAAGTTTGGGAGCCAGCGGTCGGCCGGTTGGATCGCGGTAGGTCAGCGCGTCCTTCTCGTCCATCGGGTCCGGCGGATCGTACGTGATCGCTTCCACCACGATGCCGAAATCCTGCTTCAGTTTCGCGGAGTGAGCCTTGCGGAACAACTCCTTGAACTTGGCACCGTCTCCCTTGCTCTTTTCGATGCACTCTTTCGCGGTCTCGACGACCCACTTCGCTTCACGCAGGAACGTCTGGGCATTGACCGGGCCGGCGACGCAGTGCAACACGCGGCCATCCGGAGCGCAGAAGTAAGCGGCGACGTTTCCGCCCTGCTTGTTCCCGTTGACGATCTGGAAGGTCGCGACCTTCTGATACGACGACACAAAGAACTCGTTGACGTACTTACCCACGGCGGGGTTGTTCAGAGCGCCCACACGGAGCGCTTCAGCGTTGTTTCAGGTCAGGCCCGGGTCTTCAAAGTGCCCGGACACGTGCAGAACCATGACGAGCTTCTGCTCTTTCTTCGCGATTGCGGCCGCTTGCTTCGGGGTGTCCACGAAGTCGATCTTCGTGCCGTACCCACAGCTCTCGGCCGCTACGGCAGGTGCCGCCAAGAAGGCGACCGCCGCCACTCCCCATAACCTCGCACATCGCATGATACACCTCGCTTTCAAACCAGTGATCAGTCATCAGTGATCAGTAATCGGTGTTCGCCACTCTTCCTGGAAACTGATTACTGATCACTGATGACTGATCACTGATTACTCACTCCTCACTTCGCAGGCGGGCCCAAGTAGCGACCCTGGAACAGAGTCGTGCCGGTTTTGTTGTCGCGAATGGCAAACGCGAACGGCCGGTCGGCTCGGAACACCTTCGGCGGTGGCGGGGCACCGGGATTGCCGACCACAACGGCGGTCGCGGCGGCTGCTTCGGTGCCTTCCTCGTTCACATCCACAAACGCCTTGTGAAGCACCGCCGTGATAAACAGCTTCTCCATCCCGGTGTGCATCCCGCTGAAGTCGGCGGTATTTGGGGCGAACGCGGCCTTCATTCCCAGGTTCATCAAGATCGGCTTGAGCGAGAAGTTGCTCTCTACCTTGAACTTCGGCAGGTAGACTTTCACTTCCTGCTTCTTCAACTTCGCCGCGGGGATGTTCTCGGGCAGGTGGCTCAGACGATGCACCGCGTCGGGAGTTTTCGGCAGGAAGATGAGCATCGAGAGTTCGTTGCCCGAATATGGCAGTTCCAACACTTCGTACGGCTCGCCCTTGCGGAAAACGAAGTTGTTTCCCGTGCCATAGTTGAACTCGCCGGTCAAGTGCATCATCGGCACATCGACTTTCGTCTTGCCATCGTCGAGCGTGAACGGCGCGTCCTTCGTATTCTTCTTGTCGAAGGTGTATTGCCAGGTGCCCTTGAAGTAGATCGCGTTGGTGAGCACCATTCGCGTCAGCGCGTCGATGATTCCTTCGGGAATCAGTTCCTTGATCTTCTCCTTCGTCTCTTTCTCGACCCAGGCGTTAATCCGCGTGCGCGCTGCTTCAGATTTGGCGAAGTCCACCTCGACCACACCCGCCCCGTAATGCTTGCGGGTGAGTTCCATGAACTCCTTTCGCCACGGATAGCCTGCTTGCGCCCAGATAGCATTCGCAGTGGTCAGTTCATATCCGCGTTTCTTCTTCGCATCAGTCGCGTTGATGTGCTTGAGCAACTCACCGAAGTTCGCGTGCGGGTCGTTTGGCAGGCGAAGCGCCTGTTGCATCTCTTCGAGCGTTTTTCCGCGTGCCCCGGCCGCGGTCATTGCCAGCGCCGTCTCGATGCTGAAGGGCGAGAAGAACAGACTCCCCTTTTCGGCTTTCGCAAGTTGTGTGTGCAGGTCGCCCGCGAACGTGTTGATCGCTTTGGCCAGTTCCTTCGCGTCCTTCGCTGGCTCCGCGCTCAGTCCGAGCCGCGCACAGAGCGCGCCGGCGGCCGCGGCTCCTGAAAGAGCAAAGAACCGTCTGCGGGAGAGAGGAACCGCGTGCATCGGAATGTCTCGTGGTTGCCGGGCGAACTCTGGCGCACTGTCAATGGTAACAATCTACCGACGAACTCGCACGCGAGATGGATTTGCCAGTTACAGAAGCGTTACCCCGTGTCAGGTGAGCGTCGAGGCGTAAGACGGTGTTTGTGAGCGTCGAGCCGTTAGGCCGACGGTGTTTGTCAGAACCGTGAGGCCGACGGTTCTGTTGGTATTACCGTCGGGCTTACGCCTCGACGCTCACAAACACGACTATTTTCCCAGGTAGCGTCCGAGGAACAACACGGCGCCGGTTTCGTTTTCGCGAATGGTGAACACAAACGGCCGGTCGGCTCGGAAGACCGGAGGCGGTTCCGGAGCGCGAACCAGTTCGCCGATAATGACGCCGGTCGCAGCCGCCGCCTCGCTTCCTTCTTCGTTCACATCCACGAACGCCTTGTGAACCACCGCGGTGATGTAGAGATCCTTCCCGTTGGGCGACATGCCGGTGAAGTCCGCGTCTCCCGCGTTGAATGCCTTCTTCATGCCCAGGTCGATGAGCGGCGGCTTGAGCGCGAAGCCGCTCTCCACCTTGAACTTCGGCAGGGAAACGACCACCTTCTGTTCCCGCAACTCCGGCTTGCCGAGTTTGTCGGCCGACAGCCAGCGCGTTAATCGGTTGATACCGTTGGCGGCTTTCGGCAGGTAGATCAGCATCGAAAGCTCACCGCCCGCGTATGGCATCTCCAGCACCTGCACCGGATCGTGGACGCGGGCGGGCATGTCGAACTCGCCGTAGTTGAACTTCGAGGTGATGTTCATCAGCGGCACATCAGTCTTCGTGCCATCCGCTCGAATAAACGGCGCGTTCTCCGTCAACTTCGGGTCGAACTTCGTCTGCCAGTCGCCCTTGAAGTAGATCGCGTTGGTCAGCACCATTCGCGTTCGGGGGTTGAGAGCATCCTTGGCGATCAAGTCCTTGATCTTCTTGCGCGTCTGCTCTTCCACCCAGTCGTTGATTTGCTTTCGAGCGGCTTCGGGCTTGTAGAAATCGGTCTCGACCATCCCCGCGCCATAGTGCTTGCGAGTCAGTTCCATGAACTCCTTGTGCCAGGCGAAATCCTTCTGCGCCCAGATCGCATTGGCGACCGAGAGTTCGTACGGTCGGCGACAGCGCTTGGCATGCAGACCGCTTCCGTTGAGCCGGTCGATCAACTCGCCGAAGCCCGCGTGTGGATTGGTTGGCAAGTGGAGTGTTTTCTCCATCTCGCTAAGCGTTTCGCCACGCGCACCGGCAGCGGTCATCGCGAGCGCGGCCTCGATGCTGAACGGAGAGAAGAACATGCTGTCCTTCGTGTCGCGAGAGAGCCGCTCGTGGAGATCGGCCGCGAACTGGTTGATGGCACCGGCGATTCCATCCGCAACTGGAACCGAACTGGAGTAATCGATAGCGGGGCAGGCACTGGCACGCGAAGCGAGCAATCCGCCGGCCGCAAGCGCTCCGGTGAAGCCGAGGAACCGACGACGGGTCAGGCTGGACTGATGCACGGGAAAGTCTCCTTGTGTTGTCGGCAACTCAAAGTGGCTGCCGTTGGTTACACAAGTCCGACGAGTTGCCCGCGCGAGAGATTGTTTGCGTTACAGGTGCGTTACGGGCCTTCGGCAGTGTGAGTGCGAGTGTGAGTGTGAGTGAAAGACAAAAAGACAGAAGACCAGAGCCAACAAAGCTTCGGGGTTCGCCAAGCCCCTCACTTCTTCGCGGGCAGAGTCCAGAGTTGAACGACGCTCTCGATGTTATCGGCGACCGCGATCATCTCACCTTCCGGCGAGAACGCCCGCGCGGTCACTCCTCCGCAAGCGCCTTGAATACGACCGCCTGGCCGTTCGAGAGCACAAGCGGGCGCGTTTTGCGAGTCGAGAAGTATTCGTCCACCGCTCTGCGCGCTCCAGGACACGTTGACCAGGCGTAGTCATCGAACACCATCGTGCCTCCCACAACCATTCTTGGAAAGACGAACGCGCACGCATCGCGAATGGACTGATACACGTCGAGATCAATGTGAGCGAAGGCGAATCGCAGGTCTTCGCAGCCCGCGAATGTGTCGGGAATCAGCCCAGGATGAAAGCGAACGAACTCCGCATCTGTCAGTTTGGTTTGCACTGCCTCCAATGACGTATCCGCGAACTCACCTCCCTTGTAATAGGTGTCGTGTTCGTGAGTGGGTGGCATTCCGAGGAAGGTGTCGAACAGATGAAGCTGCCGAGAGTGTGGAGAGTGTTCGCGAATGAGTTTCGCGAACATGACCGCGGTTCCTCCTCTCCACACACCGGTTTCGATGAAGTCGTCCGGCAGGTGAAGTGATTGCCGCGCGAGCGTGAAGAGCGTGTAGAGTCTCTCCGGTCCAATCGCGGTGCCGGCGTCGAGTGCGGCGAGCAGGTAATCGTGAAACTCGCCGTGTCCGCGAACTTCGCCTTGCGATTTCCACGGAGAGAAGAGCCAGTCTCCGTGTTCGCTCGGCCGGTAGAACTCGCGATCCGCAATCGCTTCCTGACCGGGATACCGCGGCGGATACGGATACGCGACCACTTCCAATTGCGGCGCAGCGGAAAGCAGTTCCTCACGCGACACCATCCGCTGTCCGCGTAACTTCGTCCACACTCGCCGAAGAAGATGGGGAACACGCGCATCCATGCGAAGACTCTCCGTTCGAGGTGAGCTTGGGCCGCGATTGTCCCGCCGTGGCTTTGTGGCGTCAAGCGTAAGCGAGGAGTCTTCCAAAGTAGTAGGCACACGCCGGGTGTCTACTACTTTGGAAGACAAAACCGCGAGGCCGACACGTTGGCGAACGTGTCGGCCTCGGTGCGAGTCAAGCAACTCAACCCGATCACCAGCGATAGGTCAG
>JAKEEV010000616.1 GCA_022616395.1 Planctomycetia bacterium
ACTACTGCCAAGCGAGCGGTGGACTCTGAAAGACACCCGCTCCTTGACAGTCGCGGTTCGCCAAGAGTCACGCTCCGATGGCGACTCCGTGGACCATCTGCTCCCAGGCTTCTTCGAGCGTGGCGAGCGTGTTGTCCAGCAGCGGAAGTGTGGAGTAGGCCATTCGGGTGTAGAGCTTCGCGAGTGCCATGAATGATTCCGCCTGATCGGGGAACGCGTCTCCGAGCCGTCGGGCGAACTCCAGAGGCGTTTCGGTCGGTTCGCGGCCAGCGTCTCGATCCCAGGCCCAGGCGTCGAGAGCTTCAAAGGTGTAAGCGATGAGTTCCGCCGGTTCGCGATCTTCCGCGGTGCCGTCCGCGAACGGGTTTGAGTATTCGGTGAACGGAGGAGGACGAACCGGCGCAAGCGGTGTTGGTTCACCCCCGACCTTGCGGTCGGGGTTCGCCTCTTTCTTGGCGAATAGACTCGCCCACCAAGCCTTGATGCCGTCCAGCCATCGGCGCGCCCAAGCGGTGAACGGAGCGAGGTATTTCAACACACCGAAGAACAGCGCGAAGAGAACCAGAATCGCGACGATGGCGAAGACGATCCACTTCACGACGCCCGCGATCTTCTCCAAAGCGCCACCGAGCTGCGAACTGGACTGCGAGCCGCTTTTGCTGTTGCCGTCTTCGCTCTGCGCGTCGCTGCTCTCCTCTTCGCTGCTCGTGCCTCCGCGACCGCCTTCTTCGTCCTTCTTCGCTTCGCTGTCGTTCCCCTGACCCTTCCCGCCTCCCTTTTTGTCGCCGCCGGACTGATCGCCCTTCTTGCCGCTTCCACCTTTGCCGCTGTCGCCTTTTCCTCCACCGCCCTTTTCTCCCTTCGTCCCGCCTCCGGGTTGACCGCCCTTGCCGCTCGCGTTGCCGTCGCCGGCTTTCGATTGCTCTCCTCCGCGGCCTTCGCCCTTGCCGGACGCATCTCCGCGCTGAGCGTACTTCGACGCATCGCGCTGAGACTTCCCCGCGCGCTCGATGCCGAACCACGGCACTTCCGAATGCGGACGAGGAAGGAACGCGCCGAGTGCCAGGAAAACAACGATGAGTAGCGCGCCCAAACCGAGCCAGCTCGCGGTCATCGCGACCGGCACCTTCGCCTTCCGCTGGCGCAAATATCGGCGCACGCCGAGCAAGCTGGTGGTGACGAGCAATCCGAGAGCACTTGCGATGTAAACAGTCATCTGGAGGAAGGTGGCTCGTCTGCGGGCTTCGTCATCGGGTGCAACGAGCGATTGCCCCAGAGCGAACAGGGGCAGAGCCGCGAGCGCGAAGTAAATCACCCAGACACCCGGCGAATGAGCGGCCTTGCGCTGAGCTTCTCGATGAGCCTTGTACTTCTCGATCCACGTCCACAGCCGAGAGTCGTGCTTCCCCTTCTTGGGCTTCTTCTTTTTCTTCTCTGTTTTCTGTCCTCTGTCCTCTGTCTTCTGATCTCTGTTTTCTGTCTCCTGACTCCTGTCTCCTGACTCCTGACCAACGTCCGCATCGAGACCCGCGGCGGAAAGCAGTCCGCGGCCGCTCGATTCGCGCTTCTCGTCAATATGTGTGCAGTCCCAGGTCAGCTTGTGAGCGCTCCACCAGACCAGAAGCAGTAAACCCAAGTTGACCAGCCAGCCCCACGACTTCAGCCAGCCTTTTGGATATTCAACGTAAGCCAAAAGCGCGAGATAAGTGACGATGGCCAGCCCGATGCCATAAACAAGCGCGCGGCCGGCATCGTACTGAATCGAAATGCGCGCGACGAGCACCGCGGCGAACACAAAGAAGAACAGCGTGTAGAGCAGCCGGCCGGAGTATTGCCCCGCGTAGAGCACTTCGACGAGGAAGAACACGAGGCTGCCGACCATGAGCATGATGAGTGCTGGACCGATGCCGGTCACAACATAGTCGGCGAGCGTCGGCGGTTCGCGTTCAGCGGCCATACGAGTGTTTTACAGAGTCCCGCGCGCGAAAGACGTGCGGTTCTCTGATAACGTTGCTCGCGGGTTACGGTTTCTTCAAAGGCGGCGGCGGTAAGTTCGGATACGACCACGGCCCTGACCAACCGTTGGGGTACTGGTCGAACCCAGAGGGCCATCCGGTTCCCGGCCAGAACGGGTTCACCGGCAATTTTGGTGTACCGGGTTTCGCCGGCTTGCGTTGTTCAAGCGACTTCAGGTGAGCCTCGAACTCAGGAGTCGCGACCAGTTCGGCCACGATCTGTTGAAGCACCTGAAACGTGAGTTTGTCGCCATACAACTGGCGAATGCGCTTCTGCTCGGTGATCGTTGCGAATCGACCCATCACCGCGAGGAACAGCGCATCGATCTTCTGGTCAACGGGCTTGTTTGACTTTGTCAAATCTTCGACGAGCTTGTCGAGCGGATCCGCGACCAGTCCGCCCTTCGGCGCGATCACCGGCGGCTTCGGTTTGAGGGCTTCGTCCTGCGGGAAGTTCAGAGCCACTCCTCCGGTTTCGCCGAAGGGCACTTGCCCGAACGCGATCAGTTTCCGCTCTTTACCGTCCTTCGCATCTCGGGTCAGCGCGACGAGGAACTTCGAGTCTGGACTGAAGTGAACTTCCACGAAGTCGAGTTCTTTCGTGGGGAATTCCGCACGCGAGATTGCCTTGCCGGTCTTCGCGTCCCACACGACGAGTTCCGCCGGGCCTTCGGGGATCGTCACCGTGAGCCGCGCGTGATCGTAGTTCGATAGCGTGGTGCCTGAGACTGTCGCGATCCATCGGCCGTCCGGCGAGAACTCCCCGCCGGTGACAACTCGCTTGTGCCCGTCAAGCGTGTGAATCACTTTGCCGGTGGTTGTATCCAGAACACGCGGACTTTTGCCAACGGTTCTCACGAGTACCGCCTTGCCGTCGGGACTCACATCGAACACGGTGTCGTTCGCGTCGAGTGTGATCGGAGGAGTTGCCTTGCCGGTCATCGGGTTGGTGTAACTGGCGGTCTTGTGGGTGGTGTTATTGGTTCCGTGAGCTTGAAGTCGTTCCATGAAGAATCCACGACCGCGATGCCACAGCCACACGTTCCCGTTTTCGTACTTGAAGCTCTCGGAGAAATTGCGAATCTCTTTTCGCGCGATCGGATCCCAGTGAACGATGCTGTAACTCATCGCCCACGGCGGCTTGTTCCCTAAACCGGAGTAACTGGCCATGTAAAGCACGATCCCGTCGGGGCGGAATGCGGCCTGCCGGATGCGTTCGTTGCCGGGTGGGACAAACGAGTACAGGTTCTTGCCGCTGGTCGCGTCGTAGAGGTTTAGCCCGTTCTCCCACTCGCCGGCGACAATCGTTCGGCCATTTGGCGAGAACTTCGCGGAGTGAAGTGTCGTGTTGTCGATCTGCCAGACCATCTTGCCCGTTGTGCGGTCAAAGACGCCGAACTTGCGCCCATCGGCATACAGGAACCGCTTGCCGTCCGGGCTGATGTCGTGAAGCTTCGCAACGGTACTCGCGACCCAGACCGGTTTGGTGTCCCACTTCACCTCCGCGGGCTTGTCGGGATCGGGATCGCCCGCGACACCGGGCTGTGTCTGCGGCTTGGGTTGTGGTTGTGGAGTCGTCAGCGCGACCATTGGCGTTTCGGGAGCCGGTTCGTCCGTCCAGGCAATACTTGCGGTCGCGGTGAGAGCGGCCACGCCAAGAGCTACGAGAGTCGCCCAGGTTCGAGTTCGCCACATGGTCAGAATCTCCTT
Organism: Planctomycetia bacterium; assembly: GCA_022616395.1. Classification (GTDB taxonomy): domain Bacteria; phylum Planctomycetota; class Planctomycetia; order Gemmatales; family Gemmataceae; genus Gemmata. The sequence continues at coordinate 3,726 of JAKEEV010000616.1, forward strand.
CGCCAACCGAACAGATGTTTCGCCCACAACCACTTCTCCGCGCGCGAACGCCGCACTTGTTCGCGCGACGCGAGCCACGGCTTCCGGTGCCAGTGTTGCTTGACTTGCGATTGCCAGGATCGCCGCCGGGAGCGTGATTCCGCGCTGCGTGAGCGTTTCACGCAGTTTCTTCCGCGCGGAAGCGAGCCTTGATTCGACCGTTCCCGTTGGGCAACCGAGCCGCTGAGCCGCTTCCGCCGCTGTCAAACCTTCCAGATAACAGAGAACAA
>JAKEEV010000617.1 GCA_022616395.1 Planctomycetia bacterium
CGGATCGGAGCAAGGGCGAAGATCTCTTCTCCTCGCTCAACGACCGTGGAGCCATCCATCGAGATCCGCTCGACGAAACCACGACGGAACACGACCGGCGGAGCGTAGTGGTGCGCGTAAATATCGCGACAGTAGTATGCGTAATACGGCTTCAGGGCTGCGGTCCACTTGTCCTGGTGCTTGTCGAGCAGTTCCTTCTCGCGGGCTTGCTTCGTCTGCTTCTTCTTGCCGTCGGGCATTCCAACCAACTCAATCTGAAGTCGGATGAACTCGGCCTGGTCGCGGTCGTGCTTGGTGCCGTTCTCGTCGAGCCAGTCCGCGAAGACCAATCGCGGGGTGTTCTCATCGGGGTTGTCACAGATTGCTTTCATCAGTGCTTCGCGTTCGTTCATTATCGCCTCGTGCTTGAGTGGTTGGCGTGGTCGCGGTAGGCTGAAGTCGTTCTTCGTCACATCCACTGTTTGAGGAGGGTATCACCGTGGATCAGAATACGAGCAGCGAAATGAAACAGAGCCGCATGACCGAGTTCATGAAACTCCTTCCGCTGACGCTCGAACTCGCGGGCTTGCCGAAGGCCGAACACGGACGGGCCTTCACCGCCGACCAGATCGAAGGACGTGCACTGAGCATCCGAGCCGCGTACAAAGCCGCCCGCGCCCTGGTCAAGGAGATTGGGGAGATGGGCCTCCAGTAGTGGCTAGTGTGAGTGGCTGGTGGTTAGTGAAAGACAGAAAAGACAGAAGATCAGCGGCAATGGTCGCTTCTGGTCTTCTGTCTTTGCCTTTTCACTAACCACTAAGCACTTGGCCAGGGAGGTTTGTAAGGTTTTAACGAGCCGCGACCGCAAGGCAGCGGTTTGGCTTTCCCGCTCCCTTGCGGTCGCGGCTCGTTAAAAAATGTCACACACAACTCCGGCCAACTGCTTAGCCACCAACCACTAGCCACTTGCGAGCGAAGCGAGCACCAGTCAGTCGTCGAGCGTCGTATCTTCCGCCGCGGGTGGCGTGGTGGCGTGGGCGGTGATGGCGGTGGCCGTGGCGAACGACCGACAGAAGGCCATCGTCAAGAGGATGCGATTGACTCCGCGAGCGGTCATCAGTTCGCGTGTCGGTCCGCTGACGACCGCGTGCGGCCCGGAGCCGTTGTCGAAGATGATTTCGACATCAGTCCAGTTCATTCCGCGTTTCCAGGTTGTGCCCAGCGCGCGGAAGACTGCTTCCTTCGCGGCCCACAGAGCCGTGAACTGCTCGGTGGTCTTCTTCGAGCCGTTGCAGAACTGTAGCTCGCGGTCGGTATAGACCTGCTTGAGGAACACCTCCGCGTGCCCGTCGATCAGTTGCCGCACCCGCGCGCACTCCATCACCTGGGTGCCGAGTCCAAGTATGTCCATCGCCCACCCTCATGAGTGGTTAGTGGATAGTGGCTAGTGGTTAGTGAAAGACAGAAGGCAGAAGACCAGAGGCACTCAGGTTCCGGTCTTCAGTCTTCGCCTTCCACTAACCACTAACCACAAGCCACTAGCCACTGCGTATGTCTGACCTTCGCAGGCTTCGTGCGAGTCGGTAGAATCCACATCCTCTGTTGTAGCTTGAGTCGTGCGAAGACGAAACCCCGAAGGATTCGCCATGTCTGAGCCAACCGAACTGCTCGCCGACCTCACTGACGATCAGCGAGCGGCCGTCACTCACGGCGAAGGGCCGCTACTCATCCTCGCGGGCGCGGGGAGTGGAAAGACGCGCGTCATCACTCGGCGAGTTGCGTATTTGCTTCAGTCCGGCGTGCGAGCAAGCAACATACTTGCGATTACGTTCACGAACAAGGCCGCAGGGGAGATGAAGGGCCGCGTGGAGAAACTCACGCCGGGCAACAAGGTGTGGGTGAGTACGTTCCACAGTCTGGGAGCGCGATTGTTGCGGCAATACGCGGATCGCTTCGGGCACGATCGCAACTTCACCATCTACGACATGGACGACCGCAACAAGTTGGTGAAGGACGCGGTCGAAGCCAGCGGCATGGACAACGTGAAGTTCAGCCCCGAGCGCATCGGCGGTGCCATCAGCAAGGCGAAGAACCAACTCATTCCCCCGGCTCAGTACGAACGCACAGCGACCGACTTCTTCGAGCAGGTTGTCGCGAAGGTTTATTACGGCTACGAGAAGCGCCTGCGCTCTGCGAATGCGATGGACTTCGACGACCTGCTTTACATCCCGGCTCTGACGCTCAGGACCAACGAAGAACTGCGCCGCGAACTCGATAGCCGCTTCCAGTACATTCTGATCGACGAATACCAGGACACAAACCTCGCACAGTACGAACTCGCCAAGCGCCTGAGCATGAACTACCCGAACTTGTGCGTGGTCGGCGATCCCGATCAGTGCCTCGTTCCTGGCACACTCGTTGACACTCCGAGCGGTCCGAAGCCCATCGAGCAAATCCGCGATGGCGACGAAGTGATGTCCGGCATTGGGTGGGGAAAAGTTGCCCCAATGCGAGTCGACAAGGTGATGGTGAACCCCTACCGGGGAACGGTGATGCGGATCACCGTTGAAGGTGGCCTCACGGTCCGTGCGACACCCAACCACATCTGCTTTGCACGACTTCAGCCCGACCCCAACTTGCACCATGTCTACCTGATGTGGAAACGGGGAGTTGGATTCCGACTTGGGACAACCCGTGGGGTTCGCACGAGCAAAAGCGGCCCACTGATGTCTGGTCTCCAAGTTCGCACGAATCAGGAAGTCGCAGACGCGATGTGGATCGTTCGTACCTGCTACTCGTCGTCCGAGGCGCGCTTCCACGAGCAACTGCTGTCGGTGAAATACGGCCTCCCAACGATGGTGTTCTTCGTCCGTGGGCGGAATATGGGGATTGGACAAGATTTGATCGACCGCCTGTTCCGCGAGATCGACACGGAAAGCGCTGCGACGCGCCTCATGACCGATTTCCATCTCGACCGGCGATACCCACACCACCGACCCGGAGCGGTAACTCGCGGAGAGATTGCCCGCCGGTTCATCCAACTCACTATGTTCGGTGACACGCGACCCAAGACAGAGAAGCGGTGGCACGAACACCGCGTGCAGTTGATTACGTCTGGAGTTTCGTTGCGTGAAAAGGCAATGGCCGCCGCGCTTCCAGTTCGCAATGGCAACAAGGGAACCTGGCGGATCGAGACTTCCCGAAAGGGTTACGACGACGCGCTCTCGCTCGCGGAGGCAATCAACAAGGTGGATGAGTTCGAGACTGTTTCCCGCGCTCGGCTCACCAAGTCTAAAGCCTTCCACTTCATGCCAGCCGGCCACTTGCAACCGGGAATGGTGGTTCCGGTGTGCGTTGATGGCGGAATCGAGGAGCGGTTAGTCGAATCGGTGGAGTGGGAAGAATACGACGGGCCGGTGTATGATCTTTCCGTTCCCGAAGTGCATAACTTCGTCGCCAATGGGCTTGTCGTCCACAACTCCATCTACAAGTGGCGCGGGTCGGACATCAAGAACATCCTCGACTTCGAGCGCGACTTTCCCGATGCGCGGGTAATCACGCTCTCGCAAAACTACCGCAGCACGAAGGCCATTCTGCACGCGGCCAGCACGCTCATCGACCACAACAAGCAGCGCAAGAAGAAGTCGCTCGTCACCGAGAACCCGCAGGGAGAAGCGGTGCAGGTCATCACGTTCGATAACGGTCTCGACGAGGCCGAAGGCGTTGTGATGCGGATCAAGGAAGCCGTGAAGAGCGGGAAGTTCAAGTATCGCGACCACGCGATCTTCATGCGCATCAACGCGCTGACGCGGTCGCTCGAAGGTGCGTTCGTCAAGCACGGCGTTCCGTTCCAGATCGTGAAAGGACTCGCGTTCTTCGAGCGCAAAGAGAACCGCGACGTGCTCGCGTACCTGCGGTTGCTCGTCAACCCGAAGGATAGCGTTAGCTTCTTGCGCATTGTGAATGAACCAGCGCGCGGAATCGGCAAGGTGTCGCTCGACAAGCTTCAGGGGTTCGCCGCGGACAAGGAAATCGGCTTGCTCGCGGCCGCGGGGCAAGTCGCTCGCATTCCCGACATCAAGGGGAAGGGCGCGAGCGGTCTGCGAGACTTCCACAAGATGATGGTCGAACTCCGCGCGAAGCTCGAACTTCCTCCGCACGAGTTGATGGCGGTCGTGTTGGAGAAAACTGGATACGCCGCGATGCTTCGCGAATCGGGAGAAACTGAGGACGCCGACCGGCTCGCCAACGTGGAGGAAATGATTAGCGCCGCGAAACAGTTCCACGACGAGAACCCCGAACGCACCATCTCCGACTTCCTCGAACAGATCACGCTCGCTTCCGATGTCGATGGCTGGGACGAACAGGCCGATCACGTCTCGGTGATGACGTTGCACGCAAGCAAGGGACTGGAGTTCCCCGTTGTGTATGTGCTCGCGGTGGAAGAGGGACTGCTGCCTCACGAGCGAAGCATGGGGCGCGATGAGGACATCGAAGAGGAACGCCGACTGTGCTTCGTCGGCATGACGCGCGCGATGAAGGAACTCTATTTGTGTCACTCGCGCTTCCGCGAGTTCCGCGGGCAGAGTAACTACTGCATTCCGAGCAGCTTCCTCCAGGAGCTTCCCCGCGACGTGCAGTTCGTCGATCCATCCATGTCGAAGAACGTCGCTCGCACCGCGGCCGACGAGTATCGAGCGAAAGTCGCGCCTGCGGCGCAAGACTGGGCCGACACCGGCGCTCGGCCGTTCATTCCACCAAAGAATCCCGACCTAAAACCCACCATCCCCGAAACGACAGGCACGGAACTGTCCGCAGGCGCACTGGTTCAGCACGAGGAGTATGGCCTCGGAAATGTCATCGAAGTCACGGGCTACGGAGCACTTCGCAAGGTGCGAGTTCGCTTTCCGGGCGTCGGCGAGAAGATTTTCGTCGGGGATAAGGTGCGGCTGAAGGTAGTGGGCCGCAAGAAAACGTGAGAGCAGAACAAGCAAAGCCGCACGATGAACGCAGAAAACGCACGATAAAGACAGAAGAGTATTTTGACAGGATTAGGAGTTACGCAGTGTGGTGCAGGTTCGGCTTACCGAAGTTGCGCAGGCTGTCTATAGTCGTGGCATGAGCCAACCCAAGGTGAGCGATTCCCAGTACA
>JAKEEV010000063.1 GCA_022616395.1 Planctomycetia bacterium
GCGGGGACCGCGTCCCCAGAAACGGTGAAGGACGCGGTGTGGGCGAAGGAACGCATGCCAGTGGTGGAAGGAATCGAGATCGTCGGCGATCACATGAACGCAGATGGCATCGAAGCCACCGGCACGATGCAACTGACCATCACGCGCGTGCTCGTCCGCAAGTGCCGACACGGAATTCACCTCACGACGCGCAACCGCAACGTGCTGATTTCCAACAGCCACATCTACCAGAATCGCGGAATCGGAATCTTTCTGGATGCGGTCAACCTTCACCAGATCAACGTGACTCACTGCCACGTCAGCTACTGCGATGGAGGAGGAATCGTGTGCAAGGCGGGGCAAGTCAGGAACCTGCACATCACCGGTTGCGACATCGAAAGCAACCAGGGGAAGGACAGCCCCGCGACCGCGAACGTGCTCATCGACAGCACCGGCGGCTCGAATGCCGAAGTCGCGATTACGGGGAACACGATTCAGCACAACCACAACGCGCCCGGCAGCGCGAACATTCGTATCAAGGGACCGAGCGCGAACAAAGTGAAAGGCACCGACGAACTCCGCGACGGCCACGTCACCATTACCGGCAACGTGCTAAGCGATGTGAAGGTGAATGTGCATCTGGATCACGCGCGCGGGGTCGTCATGACGGGAAACACCTGCTGGACGGCTTACGAACACACGCTCCTGGTTGAACACAGTTCGCATGTGACTGTCGGAGTGAACAACTTCGACCGCAACCCGCGCTATGGTGGCGAGGAGAAGCCCGACACGACCAACGCAATCGTCTTTCGAGACTGCTCCGACTGCACGCTCACAGGGTTCACACTCTCGCGTGTGCGAGCGGCTCCGGCCGGCGTGCTTCTGGAGCGCTGCAACCGGTTCAACGTCACGAATCTGACGATTTTGGACTGCGACGGTGTCGGATTGTTGCTGAAGGATCTCACGAACTCGCGCGTCAGCGGCTGCCTGATTCGAGACGACCGCGCAAAGACAGAATCGTTATCGCTCAAGACGACCGGCGGCCGCGGAAACATGATCGTGGACAACTACCTCGGCCGACCAAGCGATATCCTGAAGGGTGTCGGGTTGGTGGAGAGAAACTACGACGGGAAATAGCGTA
>JAKEEV010000618.1 GCA_022616395.1 Planctomycetia bacterium
CACATCGTCTGGGAATGGAAGCAACGCGGAGGAAAGGTTTGGAAACATGGTGGGAAGTGGGAAGGCATCGTTCCGCAACTGATCGCTCAGTTCAAGAAGACCGCGGCCGGGCCGAGACGGATGCAGCTTGAGAAATACATGCGAGTTGTCCGCTGCCCCGCGTGCAACGGTCACCGGCTGAACCCGCAGGCGCGCGCTGTTCGCGTCGGCGGGCAGTCTCTTGTCCAGCTTGGGCAGACTCCTATCGGCGACCTCATGCCGTGGTTCAACCAATACGAGCAGTCGCTTTCGGCGAACGCGAAGGTCATCGCGGGCGAGTTGCTGAAAGAGATCCGCGCCCGGCTCGGTTTCCTGCTGAATGTAGGGTTGCATTACCTGACGCTTGATCGACAAGCGCCGACCCTTTCGGGTGGGGAAGCTCAGCGCATCCGCCTTGCATCTCAGATCGGGAGCGGGCTTGTCGGCGTGCTGTATGTGCTCGATGAGCCAAGCATCGGGTTGCATCCACGCGACAACGCGCGGCTGCTCGCGAGCCTCGAACGACTTCGCGACATGGGCAACACCGTCCTCGTGGTCGAACACGACGAGGACACGATGCGAGCCGCGGATTACCTCGTGGACTTCGGCCCCGGTCCGGGCATTCGAGGAGGAGAAGTTGTCGCGGCCGGTTCGCCCGCCGAAGTGTTTGCATCGAATAGCCTCACAGCTCAATACCTCAGCGGCCAGAAACACATCGCGGTGCCGGACAAGCGACGTACGCCCAACAGCAAGGCGCTTCGCATCATCGGCGCGCGTCACAACAACCTGAAGAACGTGACGGTAGATATTCCGCTGGGCGTGTTCGTTTGTGTCACCGGCGTCAGCGGCTCCGGGAAGTCGTCGCTCGTCAATGACATTTTGAAGGAAGCTCTCGCGACTCACACGAATGGTAGAAGCGACCCGAATGACGAGGAGACCGACGAGGAACTTCCTCACGCGGTCGGTTCGCACGAGCGGATTGAAGGCGCGCAATTGATCGACAAAGTGATTGACATCGATCAATCCCCCATCGGCCGCACGCCGAGATCAAACCCCGCGACCTACATCAAACTCTGGGACGAAATCCGCGCTCTCTACGCCGAGATGCCCGAAGCGAAAGTTCGCGGGTATCAGCCGGGCCGATTCAGCTTCAACAAGCCCGGCGGACGGTGCGAAGCGTGCGAAGGGAACGGAGCAAACAAGCTGGAAATGGACTTCCTCGCCGATGTGTGGGTGACGTGTGCTGTGTGCGAAGGGAGGCGATTCAACCGCGAAACGCTTCAGGTGACCTATCGCGGAAAGTCAATCCACGATGTGCTGGAAATGGAAGTCGCTCAGGCACTCGAACACTTCGAGCACGTTCCCAAGATTCGCGCAATGCTTCAGACGCTTCACGATGTGGGGCTGGACTACATCAAGCTCGGTCAGCCTTCCCCAACGCTCTCGGGAGGCGAGGCTCAGCGGATCAAACTCGCGAAGGAACTGGTTCGCCGAGCCACCGGCCGCACACTCTACATTCTCGACGAACCGACCACCGGATTGCACTTCGATGACGTGCGGAAGCTCCTGGAAGTGCTCCACGGCTTCGCCAATCAAGGAAATACAGTCCTTGTCATCGAACACAACCTGGACGTGGTGAAGACAGCCGACTGGGTGATCGACCTCGGCCCCGAAGGAGGTGCTGGGGGAGGAGAAGTTGTCGTCACGGGCACACCGGAAGCGGTAGCGAAGTGCAAGGAGTCTTACACCGGGGAGGCACTCGCGCCAGTTCTGTTCCCCGGCAAGAAGCCAACAAACGGCAAAAAACCACGAACCACCAAACACGAACCACGAACCGCCAAGCAAGAGTACATCACTCACCTCTGCGTCGAAGGCGCGTGCCAGCACAACCTCAAGAATGTCTCCGCGACACTTCCGCGCGAGAAGATGTCAGTGTTCTGCGGACCTTCGGGTTCGGGGAAGTCGTCGCTTGCGCTCGATACGATCTACGCGGAGGGCCAACGGCGATACGTCGAGAGTCTCTCAAGCTACGCGCGGCAATTTTTGGGCCAAGTGCAGAAGCCGAAAGTCGAACACATCACCGGTCTGTCACCCGCGATCAGCATTGAGCAAAAGACGACGAGCAAAAGCCCGCGCAGCACGGTCGGCACGGTCACGGAAGTTTACGACTACCTCCGTATTCTCTATGCGCGCCTCGGTCAGCGACATTGCCCAAGTTGTGGCCGACCCGTGGGCACACAGACCGCCGACGAAATCGTTGACAAGGTGTTGTCACTGCCGGAAGGAACGAAGCTCTACATCATGGCCCCACTGGAACGCAAGGGGCAGGAGAAGTACGACACGCTCTTCGACGAGATTCGCCGAGCTGGGTTCACGCGAATGCGCGTCAATGGCAAGACCTACACCATTGACGAACCGCCCGCAATCGACCACCGCCGCAAGCACAACATCGAGGTTGTGGTTGACCGCAACGTGGTGAAGCCCGGCACGCGCACGCGAATCGCCGAGGCCGTGGAGCAGTCGCTTGATCTTGGCCGCGGAGTGATGCACATCGCGTATGTGGAAGCCGATGTCCCTGAAGAGAAGTGGAAGGTGGAGAAATACTCCCAGCATCTCGCGTGCGAACACTGCAACCTGAGCTTCGAGCCGCTTAACCCGCATCACTATTCGTTCAACAGTCCGCTTGGCTGGTGCCCGACGTGCGAAGGACTCGGTTTCCAGCGCGGCGCGAACACGAACTTGCTCCTCGGTGACACCCGGTTGTCACTCCGTCAGGGCGCGGTGACCGCATGGCCGGCACTCACACCCGGTTCGCCGTGGTTGCCGTTCACGGAAGCACTCGCGAAGCATGTCGGCTTCTCGCTCGACACGCCATTTGCCAAACTCGACCCGGCTCACCAGCGCGCGGTGTTACACGGCACGGGGGAAGCATGGATCCCGCTTGAGGCGAACGGCCGGCGTGAGCCGGCTGGTAGGAAGAGCAAGAATACCAGCCGGCTCACGCCGGCCGTTCGCCCAATCACCTTTCAATATAAGGGGCTGTTCCCCGCAGTGGACGAAGCGTCGCGCGTCAGTTGGGTGTACCGGCAGAAACTGGAACATCTGGTTGACGCAATCCCTTGCACGTCCTGTCATGGCGCTCGCACTCGCCCCGATGCCGCCGCGACTCGCTTCGCTGGGCTAACACTGCGCGATCTGTGCGGAAAGCCGCTTGGCGACACACTGGCGTTCTTCCAGAACCTGAAGCTGTCCAAGACCGATCAGCAAGTCGCGGGTGAAGTGCTGCGCGAGATTTCGTCACGGCTCAAGTTCCTGGTGGATGTTGGGCTGGACTATCTCACACTCGCCCGGCAAGGCCCGACACTCTCCGGTGGAGAAGCCCAGCGCATCCGGCTCGCATCGCAAATCGGTAGCGGGCTGACTGGCGTGCTTTACGTTCTCGATGAGCCAACCATTGGGCTTCACCCACGCGATAACGAACGACTTCTGCAAGCGCTCACGCGGTTGCGCGATCTTGGCAACACGCTCGTTGTGGTCGAACACGACCGCGAAGTCATCGCGTCGGCCGATCACTTGCTCGACTTCGGCCCCGGTGCCGGTGACCGCGGAGGCGAGATCACTGCAAGCGGTTCGCCCAAGCAAGTAACGAAGAGCGCGAACTCGCTGACGGGCAAGTATCTCAGCGGGAAGCTCGCGATCCCGGTGCCGAGCAACCGGCGGATTTCCGCAGACCAACCCCCCTCCCTACAGGGAGGGGGGAGAAAGAAGCACTCGCCGCAAGTCACCCATCCAGAACCCGCAAATGCTCGCTCCCCCCTCCCTACAGGGAGGGGGGTTGGGGGGGTGGGTCCACACACACTTTCAATCCTCGGCGCCCGGCAGCACAATCTCAAGAACATCGACGTTCACATTCCGCTTGGTGCATTCGTCGCGGTGACTGGTGTCAGCGGATCGGGCAAGTCGTCTCTCGTGAACGAAGTGCTCTACAACACACTCGCGCGGAAGTTGCATCGCGCGCGAACCGCCGGGGCGGCGCACGATGACATTCGCGGGCTGGAATTCGTCGACAAGATCATCAACGTCGATCAAGACCCAATTGGAAACTCGCCGTCATCGAATCCCGCAACTTATACCGGTGTGTTCGACCTTATCCGCGAGCTGTTCGCGCGGCTTCCGGAATCAAAGGTCCGTGGCTATCATCCACGACGATTCAGTTTCAACCAGAAGGGCGGGCGGTGCGAGGCGTGCGAGGGGATGGGGCAGAAGAAGATCGAAATGCACTTCCTGCCGGATGTATGGGTCGAATGCGACACCTGCAATGGCAGCCGGTTCAACCCGGAAACGCTCGCGGTGCGTTACCACGGAAAGAGTATCGCGGACGTGCTGAACATGCGCGTCAGCGAGGCGCTGGAGTTGTTCAACAACATCCCGAAGATTCGCCACATTCTCCAGACGCTCGACGACGTTGGGCTTGGCTACATGTCGCTCGGTCAATCCGCGCCGACGATGTCCGGCGGGGAAGCTCAGCGCGTCAAACTCGCGGCGGAACTCGCGCGGCCTAGCACCGGCAAGACACTTTACCTGCTCGATGAACCCACAACCGGTCTTCACTTCGACGACATCCGCAAGTTGCTCGATGTGCTTCACAGGTTGGTCGATCTTGGGAACACGGTGATAACGGTTGAACACAATCTCGATGTTATCAAGACGGCTGACTGGATCATCGACCTCGGACCCGAAGCGGGCGGCGCGGGAGGCGAAGTGGTCGCGTGTGGCACGCCGGAAGAAGTGGTGAAGCAATTCGAGACAGGGGCGCAGACTCACACAGGACGGATTCTCAAGGGGGTTCTGGCTGCTGGCCCGCGCGCGGAGCGCAAGAAGTTCGACCCGGTGGCTGCGCTCAAGGAGCGCGAAGGCGATCTCGACATCGCGGATGTGGGGAAGGATCAGAAACTCCCCTGGGAAGCGGATGGCCGAAAGTGGCACACACAGGACCACGTCACAACGACCGGCAAACCGATCAAGTGGGAAGGCGATGCGCTCGCGTGGGTCATCGACGAAGTACAGAGACTTGGCGACTTCAAAGAGACGAACTGGAAGCACCGGAGCATCGTTGAGATCGTTCCTGACCGTAAGGGTGCCGACTGGTTCCTGCACGCGATGACCGGCCACGAAGCCTACGTCAAGTTCGTGTTCCGACTCCCCGGTCGGCCATTCAAGGAGGATCAGCTCGCGGCCAAACTTGCGCTTCGTCCGCTCTCCGACACGCCAGGACTTGAGGGCTATTCGCGCGACAGCAATCGCGTTGAAGTCGGGAACTGGCCCGGCGCTCAGTATGTGGTCATCATCGTTCACAAGAAAGTCGAAATCGACACGCCCGCATTCCGCGAGTTCCTCGCCCGTGCGGTAGAAGTTGTGCAGGGGCAATCCGCAACCACAGCAGGCGGAATCGAAGGCAACATGCCGTGGCGCAAGGACGGCGAGAAGTGGCACCTCAGTGACAAAGGCTTTCCGCCGGGCAAGCCGGTGAAATGGGACCGCGCGATGCTCCCCAAGCTGGTGAAGTTGCTTCGCGAGATTAGCCCAACGCTGGAGTTCAAGTGGGACGTGCGGGACTCGGTGACCGTTCGACCACCGGGCAGCGGGCGGTTCTGGTGCCGGATCAAGACGAAGGAACGCGACGCGCTGGAGTTGTGGTTCATCGCCCGACCCGGTCAGGCGAACCTCAGTCAGTTCGAGTCATTCGGTCGCGACGTGACCATTGAGCGAGACCGCGCTGATGGAATCGAGATTCTCAAGCTCTGGATGGTGACCGCCAACCACCTCGACACACGCGAACTCAAACCGCTCCTGACCGAACACCTCCGAGCCTTCCGCAAGGCATTCGGCGACGGCGCGAGCGAAAAGGAAGCGGGGTGATTTGTCCGAGTGGTCGAGCCACGCAGTAGTTCGACCACTCCGCCTCAATGCGGCTCAGGGAATGGCGCTGAACTCCAGTTTGTTGAGGAACAGCATTCGGCGGTCTCCGCGTTCGTAGTAGTCTTCGAGAAGCACATCGACGTTCGGGTCGATCACTTTTGGCTTATATTTGGGAGCAGCCGCCCCGTTGATGCTGACATGAACGGGCTTTGTCCAGTCGATCATGTCTCGACTCAGCCAGACGGTGAACTGCTTGATTCCACGACTGCGGACATTAATCTTGTTGCTGCCGCGAATGTCCCCTTGAATCTCGGCTGGTACGTGTGGCGAGCCGGGGTGGGTATTCACCGCCAGATTGCGGTCGTGGATCTTGTTCACTTCCAGCCAGTAGAAGCGGTTGTCTGTTTCGCGCATTGTCATCCAGGCGAACCGGGGGCCGTTGCCCAGTTGCAGCACACCCGTTCCGTTCACACGAGTCTTGCGGCCCATCCAGTCGAACAACACTGGCGTTTCGGACCCATACCACTCGACTCCGCGACCCTTGTACAGAGCCATCAGAGCCGGGAAGCCCTGCGGCATCCACTTCTCGTAAATCCGGCGCAGGTCGATCATCGCCTGCCCGGTTTGTTCGCCGGTCACCACGTAGAACGGGAGTTTCTGCGCGTTCTTCCAGTAGTCCATGAAGATCGACCACTTCGGCATCGGTCCCATCGGGATCACGCCCGCGAACAGATCCGGGTGCGACATGCCCACATCCATCGCCATGTTCGCGCCTTCACCCACACCAAGCATGAACACACGATCGTTATCGACCGTGAACTTGCGCACGGCATGACGCAGGGTCGCGGTGACGTAGACATGATCCTCTCCCTTCCATTCCCAACCGTTCTTCGCGAACTGACCGGTCCATTCCGGCATGACGAGGATGTAACCGTGTTTGTCCGCGTGGCTGGCAAGTGGGGCAAGCACTTCCTCGGCATCGATACCAGTATGGGTGAGCACGATGAGAACGGGGTAGGCGCGACCGTGATGATATTCCGGAGGAAGCTTGACGAGATAATCGATCCCGGCAGCGTGACCCGGCGCCGGGGCGCTCGTCATCCGGTAAACGCCTTCGGGAATACCCTTCCCGGCCGCGACCGGCTTGCCTGAGCGATTCTCCAGATCTTCAGGTTCCACCGGGGGAAGGAGCGAAATGATCTGGGCCAGTTCGTCGATACCCAGAGTGACTTTCTCCTTGTATCTGCCAATAACGTCCCTGCGGGCCTTCAAGCCTTCCGCGCGCTGATATTCGAGTATCAATTCGCGTGCCGACCACAGCTTGAGTGCGCTCTCCACGTTCGGAGTGGCTCCATTCTTGCCTCTCACCCAGCCGCTAATCGCGGTCGCGAGCAGTTCTTCGGGCGTCTTGGTGGGCGCTTTCCCCTGTGCCTTTTCGCGTTCGTCCTGGAGGCCAAGCGCAACGAACGTCTCGACCCGGATCGCGGAGTCCTGATGAAGCTCCGCGTAGACTTGACTGGCAGCCGCGACGAGATCGAGCGATTGCTGAGGAGGAGTCTTCGCGGGCTTCCACGCAACCACCGCCAGCCCGCCACCCACGCTCATCAGAGGCTTGGCGCCTGCCTTCCCGGAGACATTGTCGATCAGCAGCGCCAACAGTCGGCGGCTCGCATCATAGCGCTCCTGAACTGTCTTCAAATCGGCTTTCGCTTTGGCATAACGGGCGACATCTTTCGGATCGGCTGCCCGCTCGGGAAACACACCAAGCAGATCGTTTGCGTACTGATAGCGCCCCGCCGAGAGTGCCAGTTCAGCCTCCCGCACCACCAACTCGGCCGTTGCTCGTTCGATTTCCTTCTGGATTTTTTCGAGCTGATCCTTCGCGTCCTTGTCCATCTCGCCGGTCAAGTCGCGCTTGAGCCGGTCGAGTTCGTCTTTGGCCATTTGAATCCAGCCAACATCGAGCATGAACTTGGCAATGGCGATCCGCTTGATCGGATCGACTTTCCCGTTTGGTTCGGCAAGTTCCGGGTGCGTGACCAAGAGTTTGCGAACGAGTTTCGGATCCCACTCCGAGGTGCGGTAGGTTGTTCGCCAGCTGTGCGTGGTCGAAACGATGTAGATGAAGTACGGGTCGAGATGCGTGATCTGCTGTTCGATCCGGTCGAACCCAAGCGGCACCTTCACATTGAGTGTCCGAATCCACTTGGCGTTGAATTCGCCGATGTTCGTGGTCTCCGCGAGGTTGGGGAGTTGATGGCCGGATTTACGACCCGCGAACGGTCTGGTGTAGGCCTTGTACTCGGGGCGAATCTTGGCGTCGTGAGCGATCACACCCAGTTGACGGACGTGACTGCTGAACACCATCACCTTTGGCCCCTCGTCGATCAGGTCGAACCCCTTCCCCTTGACAATCGGGATCGACTGCCCGCTGGCCTTATCGAAGACCGCGGTGGTTTCCTTGCGGATATTCCCCTGGATGACAAACCCATCCGTGAGGATCACCACATCGGCCGCGGACGTGGCGAGCACGCAGCAGCCGAAGAGGGCTATGGCAATCGCAAGACGAACGATTCGCGGAGCCATGGGTTGTTCCAGTTCTGTGAGGAAGAGCGATTACTACCATTGTTTGGTCTGGGCGCCCGCGGATCAAGCGCCTTGCGGATTGCTGGCGGGTTGCGTGAGCGGCTATACTGTTGTTTAACCCCTCACAACGACTTGGCGTTGGTGGAGATTCGGGAATGCCTATTCGGTTTCGTTGCTCGTACTGCAACCGGCTTCTGGGAATCGCCACGCGCAAGGCTGGTACGCAAACCACATGCCCACACTGCGGGTACACAATCACCGTTCCCGCGCCCGATCAGGACGAGGGAGCCGAGCGTGTCAACCTGGATGATGTGACGGAGTTGCTGGAAGGCGCGCCCCCGCGCCCGGCATCGGCGACCAGTTCCGCACAAGCACCCCAACCGCAGAACTCAACCGCTCCACCCATTCGCGAAGCACCTCAACCTGTTCATCCGAAGCCTCCCGTGCCGGTGATGGTGACCACCCCAGCGCCAGCACCCATTCGCCCTGCACCGCCACCAATCCCGAAGTCGCACGCCAATTCGCCAGAAGAGCGTCCGTTGTTCGAGGGCGATGTGGAGGATATTCTCGGAGCGCCTTCCGTTCCCTCTGGGCCAGTCAAACCGCGAACACAGGCCACATCCGGTATGGACGCAATGAGTCTTGGCGAACCCGCGAAGATGAGCGCGGGCAAAGCCACTCTGCTCATGATCGTGGTGGCTCTTCTCCTGGCTCTTGCCTTCGCAGCGGGATTGTTCCTCGCCCCACGCGGGTAATCACTTCACCTTGCGGATTCTGTGGCTGTTTGTGTCTGCGATGTACAGCGCTCCATCCGGCCCCACCGCGACTCCATGAGGTCGACCGAGTGTCGCGCTCGTTGCTGGGCCGTTGTCGCCAAGTCCAGGAGTCTTCGTGCGTCCTTTCCCCGCCACAGTCGTCACGATACCCGTCTTCGCGTCGACTCGGCGAATCGCTTCGTTCTCGGTATCCACAATGTAGACGTTTCCGTCCTTGTCGATGTCGATTTCCTTCGGGCCGTTGAAGGTCGCATCGAGCGCCTTCCCGCCGTCGCCGCTGTAACCTCTCTTGCCCGTGCCCGCGAAGCGCTCAATCGTTCCCTTCGTTAAGTCAATGCGGCGAATACAATGACCGTTTCGCTCGACCAGATACAGGCGCCCGTCTGGTCCAATCGCGACAGCGCGCGGACCGAGTGTAGCAGCATCCTTCAGCGATCCTCCATCGCCAGTGGAACTGCCCTTCCCGTTGCCGATGAGCGTGGAGATGGTTCCACTCTTCAGATCGACGACTCGAACTCGATGCCCGGCCACATCCGCGATGAAGAGCTTCCCCATTCCATCGAGGCAGATCCCGTTCGGTTCGACAAGAAGCGCCTTGGTCGCGGGGCCATCATCACCGCCGAAACCGGACTTCCCGCCCGTGCCCGCAATGGTGGAAATGAACGCGGTTTTGGCATCCACCTTGCGCACGCAATAGTTCAAACGGTCCACAATGTACAGGTTCCCGTCGACATCGAGTTGGATGCCGTAAGGCTCATTCAGCATCGCTTCCGTCGCCTTCCCTCCGTCACCGCCGAAGCCTTTCTTCCCGCTCCCGACGACCGTGCTGATGATACCGGTCTTGGCGTCCACTTTGCGAATGCGGTGGTTGAAGGTGTCGGAGAAATAGAGGTTGCCCGCCTTGTCGAAGGCCACATCGAAGGGCTGATCGAGCTTCGCTTTCTCCGCGGGGCCGCCATCGCCCGCGAAGCCTTTCTCGCCGGTTCCGACAGGCGATGTGATCGTGGGATCGGCCGCGGTGGTGAAGAGCGCGACCACCGCGAACGTGAGAGACTTCACTCGCATAACATCGTCCTCTCGGGGGAGAGAAACAGTTTACTCGAACCGAATCACCAGATCGCCCCCTTCGACCTGTGTGCCGGGTCGCACGAACACTTCAGCCACCTTGCCCGGTCGGTCGGCGTAGAGCGTTGTTTCCATCTTCATCGCTTCAAGCGTGAGTAGCTTCTGTCCGGACGCGACTTCTTCCCCCACAGCGACCGCAACCGCGACCACCGCGCCGGGCATGGGGGCTGCGACATGCTTGGCGTTCCCTGGTTCTGCTTTCGCGCGCGCCTTGACGCTGCCGCCAAGTGACTTATCCACCACGAACACTTCACGCGGCTGGCCGTTTAACTCGAAGTAGACGACCCGTCGGCCATCGGGCTGTGGTTCGCCGATCGTGAGGAACTTGATGATGAGCGTCTTCCCCGTCTCGATGTCGACACTCACCTCCTCGCCCCTCTCCATCCCGAAGAAGAAGACGGGTGTGGGGAGGACGCTGAGATCCGAATACTTCGCCTCAAACTCCGCAGCATCCGTGAACACCTTCGGATAGAGCAAGTACGAAATGACATCCTGCTCGCTGGGTGGGCTGCGAAGTTTGCTTTCCAACTCTCTCCGCGCTTTGGCGAAGTCAGCGGACGGGAGAGTCGCTCCGGGTCGGTCAGTGAGTGGCTTTCGGCCGCGCAGGATACGTGTCTGTAACTCCGGCGGAAATCCGCCCGGCGGTTGACCGAGTTTCCCCTCGAAGAACTCCACCACGGACTCTGGGAACGCGATCTCCCGTTTCGGATCGAGCACCATCTCTGGTGTCAGGTCGTTGGCGATCATGAATAGCGCCATGTCGCCGACAACTTTAGAAGTGGGCGTGACCTTCACGATGTCGCCGAACATCTTGTTGACCGCGGAATACATCCGCCCGACTTCGTGCCAGCGGTCTCCGATTCCGAGCGACTGCGCTTGCTGATAGAGGTTCGCGTACTGTCCGCCTGGCATTTCGTGTAAGTACACCTCGGCGGAACTGGCAATCTGCCCCGTCTCGAATGGAGCGTAGTGCTTGCGGACGCCTTCCCAGTACGTTGCGGTCTCCTGGAGAGCATCGAACTCCATCCCGGTGTCGCGCTGCGTGAATCGTGCGGCTTCCACGAGCGCGTTGAGGCTCGGTTGCGAAGTGACTCCGGCAAGGGGAGCGAACGCGCAGTCCACAACACTCACGCCTTCCTCCGCGGCCAAGAGATACGAAGCGATTTGCCCGCCGGCTGAGTCGTGCGTGTGGAAATGGATCGGCACCCCAACCACCTCGCGCAGAGCCTTGACCAACTTCTTCGCTGCGAACGGCTTGAGAAGCCCCGCCATGTCCTTGATGGCCAGGAAGTGAGTTCCGAGCTTCTCCAGTTCCTTCGCGAGATTCACAAAGTAACTGAGAGTGTACTTGTCGCGTTTCGGATCGAGGATGTCTCCGGTGTAGCAGATGGCCGCCTCGCAGATCGCGCTGGTCTTCAACACAGCTTCAATTCCCAAGCGGATGTTCGGCAGCCAGTTGTTCGCATCGAAGATGCGGAAGAGGTCCATTCCCGCTTCCGCGGAGAGTCTCACAAACTCGTACACCACATTATCGGGATAGTTGGTGTAACCAACAGCGCTTGCTGCTCGCAAAAGCATCTGAAAGAGGATGTTCGGAATGCGCTCGCGAAGTCCAGCGAGCCTCTCCCACGGCGACTCTTTCAGAAAGCGCATCGCGGTATCGAAGGTCGCGCCGCCCCACATCTCCAGCGAGAACAGATCGGCGTGAAAGCGCGCGTAGCGATCCGCGACTCCGAGCATGTCGAAGGTGCGCATCCGGGTCGCGAGCAGCGACTGGTGAGCATCGCGCATCGTCGTGTCGGTGACAAGCAATCGGCTCTGCTGGCGTGTCCACGCGGCGAACTTCTCGGCTCCCAGTTCCGCAAAGCGGTCACGCATTCCTCGCGGCGGTGGCGAACCCGGAGCGTGAGCGACGGGGTGAAAAGCGTTCACCCCGTCGCTCATGCTCCGGGTTCGCCCCTTCACGTCCGGGTGCCCGTTGACAATGACTTCCGCGAGGTAGCTGAGCAACTTCGTTGCTCGATCGCGCCGCGAAGATGAGCGGAACAGTTCCGGTGTTTCGTCCAGGAACCGCGTCGTCACATCGCCAGCGAGAAACTGCGGATGCATGATCACGTTCAGTAGGAACGGGATGTTCGTTTTCACTCCGCGAACTCGAAACTCTTGCAGGCAGCGCTCCATTCGCATCGCGCTCTCGGCGAACGTCAGTCCGCTTGCAGTCACCTTGACCAGTAGCGAGTCATAGAAGGGCGTGATGACCGCTCCACCGAATGCAGTCCCAGCATCGAGACGAATTCCCGGTCCACCACTGGAACGATAGGCGCTCAGTCGCCCGTAGTCGGGAACGAATCCGTTCGCGGGGTCTTCGGTGGTGATTCGGCACTGGATCGCATATCCGCGAGGGCTGATTGCGGATTGCTCAAGCCCGACACGCGGATGGTTGAGAGGCAAACCCGATGCGATGAGGATTTGCGAGCGGACGATGTCGAAGCCGGTGATTTGCTCCGTGACGGTGTGTTCAACCTGAATACGCGGGTTGACTTCGATGAAGTAGAACTGCCTCGCATCGGTGTCGTAGAGGAACTCGACCGTGCTGGCGTTGTCGATCCCACAGGCTTTCCCGACCGCGACCGCAGCATCGAGGATTCCGCTGCGCACTTCTGGAGGCAGACTCGGAGCCGGGGCGAGTTCTACGACCTTCTGATGTCTCCGCTGAATCGAACAATCGCGTTCGTAGAGATGAACCCGCCCGCCGTGCTTGTCTCCGATGAGTTGAACTTCAATGTGCTTGGCGCGTTGAACGAACTTCTCCAAAAACACATCCGGCACGCCGAAGGCAGCACCCGCCTCGTGGCTCGCCGAGTCGATTGCTTCTTCAAGCTTGTCTGCTGTCTGAACGACCCGCATTCCGCGACCACCGCCTCCCATCGACGCCTTGATAATGATCGGATAGCCAAGTTTCTCCGCCAGTACCTTCGCCGATTCGATGGACGCGACCGGAGTATCACCACCAGACAGAATCGGTACTCCCGCTTTCTTTGCGATGGAACGAGCCATCACCTTGTCGCCGAGCTGGTCGAGGATTTCCGGTCGCGGACCGATGAAGGTAATCCCAGCTTCGGCACAGGCGCGAGCGAACCCCGCGTTCTCCGAAAGGAACCCGTAGCCGGGGTGAATCGCATCCACACCCACATCGCGCGCCAGTTGAACGAGACTTGGGATGTCGAGATAGGCCCGGATCGGTTCGCCCGTTTTCCCGACTTGATAGGCTTCGTCCGCCTTGAACCGGTGCAGCGCGAAACGATCCTCATGCGAGTAGATCGCAACCGTGCGGATGCCGAGTTCGTGCGCCGAGCGGAAGACGCGAATTGCAATCTCGCTGCGGTTGGCAACAAGAAGCTTCTGGAACGGACGGGACAGAACTTCCGACATGCAGACGAATCCTCATTGTGCGGCCCGCAGGCGAGTCTCTGGTGTGATAGGGAAGCGACTGCGCGAGTACCAACGGGAAAAGCCCACCCAAGTTTGGGTGAGCTTTCTCGTTGGTCGTGCGTGTGGAACGGTGGCGTTATGGCTTCACGACCTTCGCCGTGACGGGAACAATCACCTTCGGCTGGTCCTTGTTATCGGTGACGATCTCGACCGTTCGCGTGAATCCGCCCATTGTTTTCGGGCTGGCCGAGATAATGACCGTGTGCGTTGCCTGGGACACGTTGTTGTCCACCTTCACGCGCAGTTGGTCATCAACTCCCTTGATTTCCAGAATTTTGAAGGGCGTAGCGCTCTGAATCGTGATCTTCTGCTCCAGAGCACTTCCCATCTTCACGTCTCCGAACGAGACCGCGCCGGGCGTGGCCGCAACAGCCGCGACCACATTCACTGTCACCGGAATGCGCAGCTTGGCGACGGCGGCGTTGGAGGTTCCCAGGAAAATGTCCGAAGTCCAGTTCCCCGCGGGGCAGTCTTTGTCAAGAGTCGCCGTCACTTCGTAAGTGACCATTGAACCGTTGCGCGAGGAAAGTTTGAACTCCGCGCCGACATAGCCACCGTTACTGGTCGCCTTTTTCACCGTCCAGTTCGCGTCGCTGGTAAAGGTCACTTTCGTGGAGACCTTCCCGCCCTTCCCCTTCGTCACGGTGCCGAAGGCGAGTGTGTCGGGCGACATGATGAGGTCATCGCGTGTGACGGTTGTGACGGAGAGAGCGACTTCTTCAAAGTTCGGCGAATGAAACGGCACGTAGACAATTACGGTCTTGGTCACTCCCGAGTGCGGAATGCGCCGAGTGTCCATGTAAGCGATCACAGCGGCGGTTTCGCCAGGCGCGATTTGAGTGTGCGTTAATGCCGGTGTGACGCAGCCACACGAGACACGCGGTTGGCCGACCGTGATTGTCTGTTTGGTTGTGTTGGTGAAACGGAAGTAGTGAACCAGTACTGTTCCCTTCGGGCTGATGCCAAAGTCTTTTGTCTTCTCCTCAAACAGGTCGCCGGGACCGGCCCATGCCGCGGTGCTGAATAGCAGTACACCGGCAATCCCGAGCATAAATCGGGTCATCGCCACTTCTCCCCCAGTGTGCAACCGCAGCGCGATTCCCCCAGGATTGCCGCGGTCGTTAACCTATTTGGTATCACGCAACGGAGCATCACCACAGCAGGAATCCGCGATTGAACACCGTTGCGAGCCTCTGGTGCGGGTGCCGCGTTCGGTGCAATCCGTTCGCTCCTCACCCGCGAACATCCTTGTACCACCGTTTCACACCGCCAGAACGTTAAGCTCGCGCCAGCACTGCCACAATCACGCGCTCTGCACCCGCGGCGGTGAGCGTGCGGGCCGCTTCTCCGAGTGTGCTACCGGTGGTCATGACATCATCCACCAGCAGTACCGTTTTCTTTGCGAGTCTTGCGCCACGACGTACGCGGAAGGCACCTTTTACATTCTCTCGGCGCGCTTCGCGTGTCAGTTGTGCTTGTTTTGCCGTGTACCGCACTCGCCGCAGGAGGTTCGGCACGAACGGGACATTCAATCCTGTAGCCAATTCGCGTCCAACCGCTTCCGGCTCGTTGTAGCCCCGCTGCCATTTCCGCCACCAATGCAGCGGAATGGGGGCAACAAGGTCGATCTCAGCGGTCCGAATGATCTCGCCTTTGGTCTCGAAGTAGAGACGGCCGAGCATGTCGGCCAACCCCTCCCCAACGGGAAACTTTGTGCGCAATATCGCGTCGCGCAACTTCCCGTCGTAAGGGCCAAGCCGGAAAGCACGCTCGAAGCCGAGGGCGACATCGCGACACGCCACGCACCCCTTTGTTGTGTCCGCGTGTGGGCCAACCGTCTGAGCGCACCACGGACATGCGGGGAAAGGATCGGTTGTGACAGCAGCGAAACAGTCGTTGCACACACCATGCCGGAATCGCACATCACCCGGTTCGGGCGCGTCACAAATCAGGCAAGTGTTGGGATAGAGGAGCTGCGTAGCATTGCGAACGAACTCGGTCATTCGCCGAAACATGACGGCACACTCCCAAGTGACTCAGACGGAGAGGAGTGAGCCGAAGTTAGGGGAAGAAAGTGCAAGGTGCAAGAATTGACGAGAAGAATTCACGCGCTTTGCCGATCGAGAAACTCCAGGCTGATCGAACGAGGGACGGTGACCACGAGGCGCGTCGGGCCGTCGGGTGTCGGCTCGTACCGGACATCGCCTCCATTCTGCTGAGCGAACCGCCACGCGGTTGGTAAACCCAGTCCGCGTCCGCGTCCGGCCGAACGGTCGCAGTAGAACGGGTCGAAGGCATGTTCGACCGTGGCCGCGCTCAACCCCGGCCCGCTGTCCTCGATTACGAAGGTGAAGAGTGCATCCCCATCGATGCAAGAAACGCGCACCCACCCACCAGAGCCAGCGGCTTCGAGGCCATTGCGCACGACCGACGCGAGCGCGTGCTTGATCTGAGCGCGGTCACAACTCACACACACGCCAGCGGGCAACTCGGCGACTTCCAGCCTGACTCCGCGTTCGAGCGCGAACTGGCTCAGTTCATCGCGCACAGCCAGAATCAACTCGCCGACATCAACACGTTGAGGCTTTGGACTGGGCGGCCGGGCGAACTGCATCAAGTCGCGAACGATCCCCGCGATCCGCTGAGACTGCCTCACAATTGCCTGGAGCGCGTCCGCGCGATCCGGGTCCGGTTCGGTGCGCAGGAGTCGCTGCGCATTCCCCGAAATGACCGCCAGCGGATTGTTAATCTCGTGCCCAGCACCAGCGGAGAGTTCAGCCAGCGCCGAGAGCTTCGCGTCACGCGCTCGAGCGTTCGCGTTCATCCCAACATCGGCGACGGCTCGATGATACTCGTCGAGTCGATGTTCCAGACGAGCCACGAGTACGGCTCCGTTGCGCCGACGGCTCTCCGCTGCCAGTTTGAGTAGGTTCGAGAGCAGCGGAACCTTGTGCGGATTCTGTTCGGAAGCAACATCGGTTCCAGCTTCTTCCGCCGGGAGATCGGACCAGAGTTGCTCCAGAGTCGCATCGTCGAGTTTCAGTTCCTTGAGTAGCTCTGCGCGGTCAGCATGTTGAGTTAATCCAAGCGTTGTGTGTCTTTCCGCTTCGAGGACGGCAAGTTGAGCGACCGCGAACAGGTCTCGATCCGCCACCACTCCTCGCGCAGCAACCAGAGGCAGGTTCAAGTTCCCCAGCACTGTGCCGATCCAGTCGGGAAGCCGCCAGCGGATCGCGAGTCGGCGGGCAATCGCGTCCTGATCCAATCCCCACACACGCACTTGAAGTTCCGGGAACGAATGCTCAGGGTCCAGATCGTGAAATGGGACCGCGGCCACTCCCGCATCGACTGCGGCCATCGCGAGCCAGCCAAGCGGAGCAAGTGTCGCGATCGCGCTCGCACGCTCAGCGCACGCGCGGTGAGTGTGTGCCGCCAATCGACGAGCAAACGCCGCGGCCGAACTTGTGACGATGCGACAGCGCTTCACCACTTCGCAATTTGGGCAGAGCCAACCCAACTGAGTCGTTGAGAGAAGAATCGCGGCTGTTTCAGGCAGAAGGGCGGATGTGAGTGCGTTCGTACAGAACAAACCCGACAGCGGTTGGGCGGTTTGAGTCGTGAATCGAAGCAAGAAGGCGAGCAGCGCAGGGTCGGACGGACTCACCAGGCTTGCCGGGGCTTCGGCGAGCCGGATCAGGCTGTCCGTGTTGGGGCAAAGCCACGGCAACGAAGCCGCGACTCGGCCCTCCGCCTTCCCTGGCACAGGTTGCTCCTGAATTGAAGATTGCAGATTTGTGATTGAGGATTAAAAGGCACGGTCAACTATCGCCTTTCAATCCTCAATCACAAATCTGCAATCTGAAATCCCTCAAGCCAAGACGCCCGTTTCGATTTCCAACTGGGCGCACATCTTCTCGATCAGTACGTCCACATCAAACGGCTTGGCCAGGAAGTCGTCGGCCCCGGCGAGTTTGAGTTCCTGGACCTTGTCCTCCTCGATCATGCCGGAGATGCAGATGATCCGGACGTCTTCCATCGTCGAATCGGCACGCACACGATGGCAGACTTCCTTGCCGTTGATGTCCGGCAGCATCACATCGAGGATGATGAGGTCGGGACGGTAATCCTTGACCATCATCCCGGCGTCGAAGCCGTTGGAGGCGATTCGCACCTCGAATCGGCCATCGGCCTGGAGTGCATCATTGACGACCTGGACAATGTCCGGCTCGTCATCCACCAGCAGCACCTTCCGCTTGCCACTTTCCAGGGCATCGGTCGGAATGCCATTGTCTTTCATGAACTTGTAAAGCGCCTCGCGGGGAATGCGCCGGAACTTGCTGCCCGGTACGCGAAACCCCTTGAGCTGACCATTGTCGAAGCAGCGAATGATGGTCTGCTGGGAGACCTTGCAGATCTTGGCCGCTTCGCCGGTCGTGAACACCGTCTTCATACGCGCATCCACCCGCCGGCTCAGCCGGCTCGCATGAAGGAGATCCGCCCGGCAACAGACACATTGCGCCGAGGGGACCGGAAATCAATCCATGACTCACGCAGAACTTCGGGCCGCAACCATCGCTCGCCCCACAATCCACAACGGACACGCGACGCGGGCAGACGGCGCAGGAGGGGAAAGGCGGTCGAACTGTCCACGGTGAGAAGACTAGGCTGAAGGTGCAAGATGGAGAGGCTCCGACCACCTCACTCCATCATACCCAGGCTTGCTGTCCGATCAACGAGTCGAAACCGACACAGTTCGGGTGACTGACACTCCCGACCCAGGGTCCGTCCGCACGATCGGAGCAGGTTCCCCACATTGCAAACCTTCGTCATCTCCTCTACACAGACAGGTCGAATGGGCTTCCCCACGATTCAACGAACCACCGACCGGTCAGATGTTCCTCGACGGCCGATCACTCAGAGAACCCGTTTGCCAGCTTCGCAACACGGCGAATGTGGCATTCCGGCTCGACTGGGTGATTGGCAAGTTGGCAAACCGCGACCGACACCGCGGGTGTTCCCGGTTACCCGGATTTCCCCCACGGGCGAGCGGCCCATAACTACTCATTCCAGATAAAGCAACAGCATTGCGAGGTCGGCCGGAGTGATGCCGCTGATGCGACTTGCTTGGCCCAGACTTGTCGGCCGAACACGACTCAACTTCTCGCGTGCCTCGTGACGCAGTTGCGGGATAGCCGCGAAGTCGAATTGCGGAGGAATGCGCCGATTCTCCAGTCGCTGGAACCGTTCCACCTCCGCGGCCTGTCGGTCGATGTATCCGCTGTACTTCGCCTCTAACACCACTTGCTCCACCACGTCGGGACGCGCGTCCCACGCGCGCAGTGCTGGGTGTCGCGCACACACCGCTTCCCACTCCACTTCCGTTCGACGCAGCCAGGTTGCCAGACTCTCCCCGTCGCTCTTGTTCTCCTTCAACTGCTTCTGAAGCGCCGCGATCTCCTGCTCTTTCTTTTGGAAGCGATCCCAGTCTTCATTTGAGACGGAACCGACTCGTAGGCCGAGTGGAGTAAGTCGGCGGTCTGCGTTGTCGTGTCGGAGGACGAGACGGTATTCCGCGCGGGAGGTGAACATGCGGTACGGCTCATCAACTCCCTTCGTCACGAGGTCGTCGATCAGCACGCCGATGTATGCCTGACTTCGATCAAGTATCAGCGGTGCCTCGCCTTTGAGTTTCAGAGCGGCGTTGAGTCCGGCAATCAGTCCCTGAGCCGCGGCCTCCTCGTAACCTGTTGTGCCGTTAATTTGCCCCGCGAAGTAAAGACCGGCGACCGGCTTGGTTTCGAGTGTCGGGTGAAGTTGCGTCGGTGGAGCGTAGTCGTACTCGACCGCATAACCCCAACGCATGACTTCCGCGTTCTCCAGTCCGGGAATGAGCTTGAGCATCGCGGCCTGAACATCTTTCGGGAGACTTGTGCTGATGCCGTTGCAGTAGTATTCGCGTGTGTTGAGTCCTTCCGGTTCCAGGAAGATGAGGTGCGAGTCTTTCTCCGCGAACCGCACGACCTTGTCCTCGATGCTTGGGCAGTATCGCGGACCGCGACTACTAATCTGACCGGAGTACATCGGGGCGCGGTGCAAGTTCGCGCGAATGATGTCGTGAACCGCGGGCGTGGTCTCCGTGGAGTGACACACAACTTGGGGAACGGTGATCTTCTCCGTTGAGAAGCTGAACGGCCTCGGTGTTGGGTCGCCAGCCTGCACTTGGCACTTCGAGAAGTCGATGGTGCGTCCGTTGAGCCGACAGGGTGTTCCTGTCTTGAAGCGCGCCAGTTCAAAACCCGCGGAGGCCAGACTGGCGCTCATCTGCTCCGCGGATGAATCTCCCGCGCGTCCGCCGATGGTCTTCGCCTCGCCGGTGTGCATGATCGCTTTGAGGAACGTGCCGGTCGTCAGCACAACGGCATCCGCAATGTAATGCGTATCTCCACGCGCGACCACCCCCGTAACGCGGAGCGCGGAGCGCGGAGCGCGGAGCGAAGAACTGTCGGTTTGTGGGTCTTCCGTTCCGAGTTCCGAGTTCCGCGCTCCGCGCTCCAACAAAAGCCCTTCCACCAACTCTTGCCGCAGGGTCAAGTTCTCTTGCTCCTCGACCCAGCGCTTCATGGTGAACTGGTAGAGCTTCTTGTCGGCCTGCGCGCGCGGAGAGTGCATCGCGGGGCCTTTGGAGGCGTTGAGCACGCGGAATTGAATGCCGCTGGCATCGATGCACTTGCCCATCACACCGCCGAGCGCATCGATTTCGCGAACGATTTGCCCCTTCGCGATCCCACCGATGGCCGGATTGCAGCTCATCTGAGCGACCGCGTCCGCGTTCATGGTCAAGAGGCAAGTCTTCAGGCCCAGGCGCGCGGAAGCCATCGCGCCCTCGACACCCGCGTGCCCGGCTCCAACCACCAACACATCGAAACGGTAAGTCAACGCGCTCACGGCACCCTCTTCACACAAACATCCCGGAGGTAATCATCATGATAGCGGCATCTGAACAGACCCGCTCGTGAGGGAACTGGTTCAGGAACTGAAGTACGCGGCGAAATGCTGGAAATCACGGAAGATGGCCTAAGTTGGCCTAAGTTGGCC
>JAKEEV010000064.1 GCA_022616395.1 Planctomycetia bacterium
GCTCTGTTGAAACCTTCTGGTTAGAGGTTCCGAAATCCTGGGAGATTCGTCATATTGACCCCTCTCGGAATCCCGGCAAATCGGATGGTTTCAACAGAGCAACCGTCGGCCTGACGGCTCGACGCTCATTCGCCATCCACCCACCGCTCGAATTGCTCCGCCTTCGCGCTCCAGCTTTCGCTTTCCAGCCGCACGCGTGCCCGCTGCTGTTCTTCGGGCACGCCGGTACGTAATCGCTCCAACACTGCGGACGCGAACGCTTCCGGTGTCTCCACCACATCCACGCAGTCGGCCCACGGCTCGGTCGCGGGCAACTTCCGCACCACGACGGGCTTTCCGGTCGCGATGTACTCCTTCAACTTGAGCGGTTGCATTGCCCGCGTCACGGGAAGATCGGCGTAAGGCGCAATCAGCACCTTAGCGCGCGCCGCAAGCGTCGGCAGTTCCTCAAAAGGAAGCGGAGGAAGCGTTCTCACTCGCGGCAGGCGAAGCAACTCCGCGTCGGGGTTATCCCGCGGCCCAGCGAAGAGAATCGTGCCTTCGGTCATCACTTCCGCAAGCCGACGAACAAACGCGACATCGGTTCGGCGATCCAATACGCCCCAAAACACAACGAGCGGTTGCGGAAGCGCGTCCACTTCTCGGAGTGACACCTGGGTGTCACTCGCAATCGGCTTCCGCCAGAAATCGAGATCGACTCCGTGCGTGAGCAAGTGGGAAGGCTTCCCCAACTTCGCCAAGTGAGTTTGAAGCGTCTCGCTGACCGCGATCACGACATCCATCTTCGGCACAAGCTCGGCTTCCATGTCGCGAAGCGTGTGGCCATCCAGACCCGGCCACGCGGAGAAATCATCCACGCAGTAATACACCCACCGCGACGCGGGAAACCCGTCCACAAGATCCGCGACCAGCGGCAGCGTCGTGATTACCACAGGCGGCGCGGGCATCGCCTCCGCAATGCGCCTGATTGCGCGAGTCAACAGCCTACGGTTCAACCCGCGCGCAAAACGCGAGCGGAACGACGGCCACATCTTCGGATTGAGGACGGTCGGCTGGCGAACCCCGCCCGCAAGGGCGGTGTGTGGCGTGACAGCAGACCCACTGCCCTTGCGGGCGGGGTTCGCCCACAACCACGAGTTCAACTTCCCCAACCCGCGTGTCAGCGTTGCCCAGTCGAGTCGCGGAGGGCGAGTGCCGATGGTGTTCACCCACGTCACCCGACGATGTGAAAGCAACTTCGCGATGAGATGCTGACAGCTCGACGGGTGCCGGCCCCAGTCGTCGGAAAACACAATCAGCGGGGCGAGTTCAGACATCGGAAGTGTCCGTCTCGTGCGTTTCAACACTCTCGAAGCGATTGCGAATCACCTTCGCGGGCACACCACCCGCGATCACGTTATCCGGCAGCGGCTTGGTGACCACCGAGCCAGCCGCAACGATGCTCCCCTTCCCCACATCAGCCAGAATGATTGCCCCTGTGCCAATCCACGCGCCGGTACCGATGGTCACCATGCGCCGTTCGCCGCCCTGTTCTCGAATCGGTTTCGTTGGATCGTCAAAATAGTGCGTCATTCCTCCAGATGGAATGTGTACGTTCGCGGCGAGCAGCACATCGCGCTGAAGATGAACAAGACCGAGAATACAGCGCGGGCCGACATACACGTTCTCTTCGAGGATCGCGCCCGGCTGTGAGAAGAACGTGCCGAACTCAATCGTCGCGGTCGGATGACACTTCGCGAGCACTTGCTGAAGAAACGCACGCCGAAGGTATTGCCCCATGAGGCCCGGCCAGAGCGAGAGGAGTTGCGAATGCGATTCGAGCGCTAACCCACGTCCGCGCAGTGCAGCGTTAAGCCAGAACGAAACAAACACAGGCGACACCACAACGAGAGCGGCAAACCGCGCTGTGGCCTTCACTGCGCGCTTGAACGCAGAAGGCTCGGCATCAGGAGGAATGTGAATGACAGGTGCTTCACTCATGGAGCGTAATCAATTCCCCGGCCAGTCAATCGGCAATACAGCTTGTAATACTCGTTCACCGTGCGGCTCAACTGGTATCGCTCAATCGCGCGCTCGCGACCCGCAGCGCCAAGTCGCTCGGCCAGTTCTGAATCGCGGAGAATTCCGCGGAGAGCATCCGCGCAGCCGATCACATCCCCGCGCGCAAAGAGCAACCCCTCGCGTTCGTGCCTCACAATTTCCGGGTTCCCACCCACATTGGTAAGAGCAACCGGAAGCCCGCTCGCCATCGCTTCAAGCAGTGTCAGCGAAGCGGCTTCACTCAGCGACGAAAGCGCGAAGGCATCCGCGGCACGCATCAGTTCGGGAATATCGGCGCGGATGCCGAGAAACTTCACGCGGGTGGCAATCCGCAGTTGAACTGCGAGCGATTCCAACTCCGCGCGAAGTTGACCATCGCCAACCATGAGCAAATCCACTTCTGGCAAGTCCGGCGCGGCCGCGGCGAAGGCACGAAGCAGCGTCGGCTGATCCTTCACTGGATGATGCCGCGCGACGTGAATGAGGTACTTTCGGTCTGGTTCAAGCCCCGCGTCTTCCTTCGCGAGGGCCTTGTCCGCGGGCGGGCCGTAGCGTTCCACATCGATGCCATTCTCGATGATGTCAATCCGCGAGCCGGCGAAACCGTCCGTCTTGCATAAACCGACTGCACTAAAGTGACAACAGGCTGTCACTGCGTTCGCGAGCCGATCAAGGACGAGCCGGTTCACCGCGCGGCGAATTGGCGACACGCGATCCGGGTAGTGGCGACCGTGTTCGGTGAGAATCACCTTCGGCCGAAAAGCGCAGAGCGGCTTGGCAAGGGCGGAGTAAAAGAACGGCGAATACTGGTGCGCGTGAATCACTTCGATGTCGCGCGCTCGCACGGCAGTCGCGAGCCTGCGACTCACTCCCCAGTCGCGTCCCGGCTTGCGGTGGAAGCAGACCACTTCAACCCCTTCGCGCTGAAGTTCTTCTCCGATGCGTCCGACCGCGTCGAGGCAGAAGACGGTAGGCACGATTCGCGCCCCAAGTCGATGAATTAGCTCGCGGACCAACACTTCGGCCCCGGCCACCTGCATCAGGTGAACCACAAAGGCAACTCGAGGAGGACGAGTCACGAAACTGCCTCAGTTCGCGGATTGCTGGATGGAACTGGCTGCAACAGCGCTGAAGGCGACTGATTGAGCCTGGCGGTGATCGCTCGCGTGATTGCGTGGAGTTGGACCGCAAGCAATATCACGATGTAGGGCATCTCGAAGTGTTCGAGTGAAAGAAAAGCCGCCCCGATACAGAACAGCACGAGAGCACACTCCAAACCACTTGCCAGCGACCGCACCTTGAGTGATTCCGGATCGGTCAATGGCCGGATCGCGCGCCGGACTTGCCACAATCCAACAAATACCGACACCAATAACCCGATATAGAGAGCCGGAGCCGGCCAGCCGCTATCCGCGGCAATCTGGAGGTACTGACTGTGAATTGTCCGTCCTTCTATATCCGCGCCATACTGAAACGTGAACAAGTTGGAATTGCGAATACCAAATCCAAACACCGGCCGGTCGTTTGCCATTTGCACGGCAATTTTCCACATCGTCCAGCGCGATTGGGCGCTGGCGTCTACATCTTGCTTCCCGATGGAGAAGAAGCGTTCCTGAATCTCTTTTCCGGCCATGAAGGTGACAAGTGATACCATTACCGCGTATATCGCGGCCACGAATCTCTTGTTGCGTGCTCGAACCCCCATGAGACCAGCCGTGACACCAAGCGCAAGCATCGCGCCGCGCGAGTACGACAGCAGCACGGCATGAATCAGCACGGGAATCGCAAGCAAAAATGCCCATCGCCACCAGCGGCGATTCGCTTCCCACGCAAAGAAGCACAGCGGCACGGCCATCGCCAGGATGAGAGCTGCACCGTTGTTATCCAGCCCGCCGTACCCGCGCTGCTGAAGCATGAGCCACTTATACGCGACATAGTAGTAGTTCAGTTCATAGGCGATATATACAGCACATGCCAGCATCACATAATAGATGATCCACAGATCGCGAACTGTTCTTAGCACCAGTGTCGCGCAAATGAACATCACGAATATCTTGACATACTCCAGGAAGTACGGCCAGGCAACATCTGGGCGAACCGCTGTCACATACGTCAGGCTAATCCAGGCCGTGAACATCAGGAATAGATAGTGACTGCGGCTGAATCGCGGATTGCCATACCACGGCGGCTTCGCTGCTGCAAACGGTGTCCATAACCCGACACGCCACGCGAGTGTCGCCAGGAGCGTCACAATCGCGACCGGAAACGACCAGTTCACATCCGACAGGCGAAATCCAAACAGTTCGACCCAGTCCCAGATAAACTGTGGACGCAGCACCGCGTACATGTAATACACGGCGATCCCGTACACCGGCGACAGCACGAACGAACCGGCCGTGCCGAGTAGCATCGTGATCGCCATGAACGCAAACTGCTTCATCAAGCGCTCCGTCCGGCCATTCCATCGCGGCGATGTCTGTGCCGCGATTGCGCCGGCGTGTTGTACCATCATTCATAGTACACCGGATAGCTGGCCCGCTCCGCGAAAGGATGAACCGCGTGGAACAATCCGTCGAACTGAAACTCGTCTGCCCGGCCGCCGGTCGCGGACCAGTCACAACCGGACTGCCGTGGCCTCGCGGATCGCTCACAGACCTGAAGCGCCTCACTCTGCGCGACAAGCAGGGGCGAGCGATCCCACTTCAATCGCGAGCACTCGATCACTGGCCCGATGGTTCAGTGCGCTGGGTGCTACTCGACTGGATCGCGGAAGCGGGCGCTGTGCCGTACCGCGTGTCGGTCGGTGAACCGGTCGCGGTCGAAGGGCCGCATGTGACGGTACAACCATTCGGCGACGCGGTTCGCGTGGATACCGGGGCGGCGCAGTTCGAGGAAGCACACTGGCCGGCCTGGTTTCCGTTCAGCTTCGTTACCCTCCGCTCACCATCACAAACTGATATGTGCTCGGCTGATTTCGTTCTTGAAGAGGGAACCGGTATCGAACATGTTCCTGTGGTCGAGGCCATCGCGGTTGAGGAAACCGGGCCGCTGCGGGCGTTGGTCCGCTTCAAGGGGAAAATCCACCGGCTCAACAGCCGCTTCATCCCCGAATTGCTCGGTTTGGTGAACCCACTCGCCGAGTTCGAGACGCGGTTGCATTTCTTCGCCGGCTTCGCGGCTGTGCGAATCGAGTTCACCATTCGCAATCCGCGGCGCGCAACTCACACCGGCGGATTGTGGGATTTGGGCGATCCCGGCTCGATCGACATGAAAGACGCAACGTTCAGATTCAGCCTGCGACCTGGTTCTCCCACCATCATATGTTGTTCGCCCGAACTCAGCGCGCCGGTCGAAGAGTTCACCGCGCCGTTCGAGTTGTATCAGGATTCGAGCGGCGGGAAGAACTGGAAGAGCACCAATCACATCAACCGCAAGCGCGAGATACCGATCACGTTTCGCGGGTACCGACTGAAAGCAGGCGGGCAGGAACGAAGCGGACTTCGCGCAACGCCAATCGTCACGCTGTCACGCGGGGAACACGCGGTCGGGATCGCGGTGCCACACTTCTGGCAGAACTTCCCGAAAGCAATCAAAGCGACGAACGACTCGATCACGCTTCGACTGTTTCCGAAGCAGTTCGGAGACGTTCACGAACTTCAGGGAGGCGAGCAGAAGACGCACACGTTCGCGGTCGCGTTTGGGCCGGATGCGACGCCCGAGGCTCTGGAGTGGTTCCGGCAACCGGCTCGCGCATTCGCGCCGCCAGAGTGGTACTGCTCAAGTGGTGCGATCCCTTATCTCACGCCGAAAGCCGAAGACCCGAACGCGGAGCATCTCAAACTGGTGGACGCGGCAATTGAAGGACTGGACACGTTCGACCACAAGCGCGAAGTGATTGATGAATACGGCTGGAGACACTTTGGAGACATCTACGGCGATCATGAAGCCGTGTATCACAAGGGCGAGTTGCCAATGGTGTCTCACTATAACAACCAGTACGATCCGATCGCGGGATTCGCATATCAATTCATGCGAAGTGGTGATCTTCTCTGGTTTCGGCATATGGATGAACTTGCATTGCATGTGATCGATATAGATATCTATCACACGACGCAGGACAAATCCGCATATAACGGCGGACTGTTCTGGCACACGTTTCACTATGCCGATGCCGACACCAGTACGCACCGCGCATATCCGCGTTCGCTCCTTCAGATGAAGGGAATGCCTGGACTCGACCCGAACGACCCGAAGGCGCAGAGATCGCGCAATGTGTACGCATTCGGTGGCGGCCCGGCCAACGAACACAACTACCCCACCGGCCTCATGCTTCACCACTTCCTCACAGGAAGCGAAGCGTCACGCGAGGCGGCGCTGGGCCTGGCTCGGTGGGTGGTCAACATGGACGATGGGCGAAGGACTGTGTTTCGCTGGCTTGCAAGCGGAGACACGGGCCACGCCAGCCAGAGCCGCGACCCCAGCTATCACGGCCCCGGCCGCGGATCGGCGAACTCACTCTCCGCGCTCATCGACGGGCACCGACTCAGCGGAGACGCGGCGTTTCTGATGAAGGCCGAGCAAATCATTCGGCGCTGCATTCATCCGAAGGATGACGTTCCGCAACGCAATCTGCTTGATGTAGAGAATCGGTGGTTCTACACGATGTTTCTCCAGTCATTAGGGAAATATCTGGATTACAAGATTGAGCGCAGCGAACTCGACTATATGTATGCTTATGCTCGCGCCAGTTTGCTGCACTACGCGCGATGGATGGCGGATTCTGAACGACCATATCTAGAGAAGCCGGAGCTATTGGAATACCCGAATGAGACGTGGGCGCCTCAGGATATGCGCAAGTGTGAGGTGTTCTACTTCGCGGCCAAGCACGCGAGCGGCTCGGAGAAGTCGCGGTTCCTGGAACGGGCGGATTTTTTCTTCCGCGACTCGGTCTTGCGCCTGAGAGCATTCGAGACACGCACACTCGCCCGGCCGGTCGTACTGATGCTCTCGCTCGGCCACATGCACACGTACTTCCAGAAGCATCCAGACGAATCGGCCCCGCTCCGTGCCGTGGAAGTGACCGACTTCGGCACGCCAGAAGTGTTCGGGCCTCAGAAGGTGAAGGCGATGAAGCGAGCGAAGTTGCTCGCGGCTCTGGGTGCGCTCGGTGCCGCGGGGTTGGTCGGGTGGTTGTTGCTGAAGTGAGGTTCACCGTGCTTCTTTTCTCGCTTTCTCCAATCCCTCGACGGCAATCCGGGCGGTGGTGGCCCAACTGTGATGCTCGATCACCCACACACGCAGCGCGGAGCCGCACGCAGAGCGTTTCGCGGAGTTCGTCCAGAGTTCCTTCAGCGAATGTGCCCATTCTTCCGGTGTGCGAGCCACAATCACACCCGATTCCGCAGGCTTCCGCAGACCATTGAGAGCGACACGCGAACACACAATCGGTTTGCCCATCGCGGCGGCTTCCAGAAACTTGTTCTTGATCCCCCCGCCGCTGACAAAGGGAAACACCACCACTTGTTGGTGTGCAACAGCCGCGCGCAAGTCTGGCAAATCAGGAACGAGTTCGATTCCGTCTCGGCCAGTCAGTAACTGAACCGCTGGGGTGGGATTGAAGCCGTATACGATGAACCGCGCATCGGGGGACTCAGCACGCACATGCGGCCACACACGCGAGCAGAACCACTCCAGCGCCTGCACGTTCGGCCCGAAATCGAGCCGACCCCAGAACGTGCAACTTCGCTCTTGTTGGGGTGCTTCAAGAGGCTTGAAGTGTTCCGCGTCCACACCATTGGGCACAACATCGGTTCCGCGCACCCCCGCGACCGTTCGCATCGCGCGGCGGTCGGCATCGGTCACCACCCACACGCGATGCAGAAGCGATTTGTAAGCGCGCTCGTAGAGTCCCTTGATGAGGGCGTGTTTCATCTCGCTCCAGGTGCGCGGGCGGAACACTCTCACTTGCGAAGCGTGATGCCAGAACCACTCGTCCGCCGCGTACCACACGCGCAGTCTGTCTTTCACTGCTCCCAGATACGGAAGCACGTTCAGCCCCACGACCACCACCGCATCGGCGTTCATATCGAGCGCGGATTGCCCCACAGCGCGCACGCGATTCTCTTCGATGCCCCAGTAACTCTGGAACTTCTTCTGCAACCAACTCAACGATGGGGCCGGGCCAGTGCAGGCTTCTCCCGGCTTGGGCAACGCACGCTGGAACGCGAGCGACAATCCCGCGATGGCTTCCGGGAGTGGTTCTGTCGCAGTGAGCAGTCCGACCTCGTGACCGAGTCGCGCGAGCGCCTGCATCATGTGGAAGCAGTGGACATCGTGCCCGCTGGATCGCGGCCAGTTCAGCGAATCTTTCACGAAGAGTAGTCGCATCATTCACCCCGTCGCTCACGCTCCGGGTTCGCCCTGAGTGGTTTCAGTCGGCGGACCATCTCAAACGCGCAACGCAATACCGGCAGCGAGACGCGCCTTCGCGGTTGATATGCGCCAAATCGGCGAGTAGCTGCGTCGATCAGTCCTTCGAGTACCGCGTCGGCGGCTTCAAGCTGCGATGACGTGCGTTCGTGGCAGTAGCGGTGAAACGCATAGCGAAGATAGGCCGCGTAAGTCGCGAGCAACCCGCGGCCGTTGGCTCCGTGATGCTTCGCCAAAAGGCGAGCGAGGTTGCGCGTGTCGTAGTATCGTTGCCACTTCTTGCCAGCGCGCTTGAAACTTGTCGATCCCTTGTGCCACACGAGCGGTTCGGCGAGCACACCGCATGTGAAACCCGCGCGCTTCGCGCGCAGGCAGAAGTCCGCTTCTTCGTGAACGAGAAAAAAGCGGTCGTCGATCAATCCGATTCGACGAAACACATCCGCGCGAATCATCATGCAGCAGCCGTTAACGATGTCCGTTTCATCGACCGCGGGCGGATCGGTGAAGCGCTCTGGCACTGGTCGGCGCTGGAAGTAACCGGGATAACCGGGCGGGTTAAATGTCACGCCGTCAGTCATCACCTGCTCCGGTTCGTCCATGAAGCGAATGATGGGGCCGATGACACCAAATCGCGGATGAGCCGCGTTCGCAGCGAGCAACCGCAACACCAATTTTGGAGCAACGGTGGTGTCATTGTTCA
>JAKEEV010000065.1 GCA_022616395.1 Planctomycetia bacterium
ACTGCCCATCCGTTCGACCGCGTGAGCTTCAAAGAGCAGGGCATCGGCCAGGCTCGTCTTGCCCGCGGCTCGGTGCCCCACGAGCGCAATGTCCCGCACGTTCTCTACTAGGTGCTTGGCTGCCATGATGCGAAACTCCATTTGGGAAAGGTTAGGTTTTTGTTGTCGCGACCCGAAGCGGAGCAACCTCTATTCCGCGCGAGCCGCAGAGAGAACATCCTTCAACGCAAGCGATCCTTCGTACAGCGCACGACCAATGATGCACCCGTAACACTCGGTGCTCACGAGTCGCGCGACGTGTTCCAGTGTCGAGATTCCGCCCGAGGCGATGACCGGTAAGCGTACCGCGGCTTGCAGTTCGGCCAGAGCATCGAAGTTTGGCCCACTCATCATTCCATCCGTGGCGATGTCGGTGTAAACGATGGCCGCCAGAGGAGCATCGGCCACTAGTTTCGCCAACTCGACCGCCTTGACGCGCGACACAGCAAGCCACCCCTCGGTGGCGATGAACCCGTCCTTCGCGTCCAGACCAAGCACGATTCGGTCGGGGTAGCGGTCAGCCACCGCGCGCACCCACTCCGGCGACTGGAGCGCGCGCGTGCCCAGAACGGCCCAGCGAATGCCCCAGTCGAAAGCGGCGGCGAGGTCATCGTCGGTGCGAAGGCCGCCCCCGAGTTGAATGGGAACACGGGCGGCCTCAACGATCTTGCGAATAACCGGACCGTTGACCGGTCGGCCAGATTTGGCTCCATCCAGATCCACGACGTGAAGCCGATCCGCGCCCTGATCGACCCACTGGCGCGCAACTGTCGCGGGGTTGTCGGAGAAGACGGTTTCCCGTGAATAATCTCCCTGGCGCAGCCGGACACAGCGGCCATTTAACAGGTCGATTGCCGGGTAGATGTGCATGATTCAATCCGCCCGGCGCTCCTGCCGGGAATCGATCCCGAACCTCCGAGGTATTGTTCCGAGTATGAAGGATGAAAGCAAGGGAATTGAAGGAATCGTAAAGGCGAACCCAGCCACGAGGGGAATCAGAGCCGCGACCGTCAGGGTGCGTTACTTTCACGTGGACCGCGGGCCCCTGGCCCGCTCTTCTCTAGCGAGAAGACGCGCTCCGTTACCGTCGCGGCTCTGAAAATACCGCCCTCGCGGGATTCGCCAGTGATCTCAGCGCGAGAAGGCCGGGATGTAGTCATTGTCGAGTTGGAGAATGACAAGCGCGATCGCGGTGTAGTAGACCGGCCCATAGTTCGGGTCGCTCCAACTCCCGTCCTTCCCCTGTGAATCCTTGAGTACCTTGAAGAGGCCGGTACGGTAAGTAGACCAGCGCATCAGATCGTCGTCGCGTGCTTCGGGGTCAAGTTTGCGGTGCCCGGTCTCCCCCAAGGAGTAAGCGACGCGAGCCATATGATAATACGGGAGAAGCCCGAAGACTCCGCCAGTGCGGAGGAACTGCATCTGCTGCGCGGTGGATACCTTTGCGCTCTTGACCCATCGCGCGAGCGGATCTGGACGAGTTCCATCGTACATGAGTCCGCTCGCGGCCGCACTGGCGGTGTTCATCGGCTGCCCATCGCCTCCCATCGGTCGCACTCCACCGGCGAGGGAGTAAATCACGCCACCGTCGCGATTGGTGGATTTCACGAGATACTCGATCGCCTTCTGCGTCGCCTGTTTCGGGACTTCAATGCCGACCTTGCGCGCGGCCAGGAGTGATTGGAGCATGTTGGCGGTGGAGAAGCCATCATCGAAATCGTTGCCGATTCGCGGGCTGATGTAACCCCATCCCCCGCGTGTGGTTTGGTTATCCGCAGCGAACTTGACGGCGCCATCGAGGAGCTTGGCGAGTTTCTTGCGCCGATCCTGGTCATCGTCGGTATCGTACGCGCACGCCACGAATAGAATCGCAGCGGCGTGACCGGCCATGTACTGGTACTGCTCGTTCTCGCTCTTGCCACCAATGAGGCCGGTCGGCTGAGCGTGCTTCGCCATCCAGTCGAGAGCTTTGCGAATCTGAGCCGCGTAAGTCCCCTCCGTGGGCGTGCTTCCTTGCATCAACAGTGCCAGTCCCGCCATCGCGGTGACGGTCGTCTGAGACATGCCGTTGATCGCCTCCCAGCTCCCATCCGCCTTTTGTTTATCCGCGAGCCACTTCACCCCATCGCGGACGTTCGCCCGAACATCAGGCGCGGGTACTTGGGGCGCGGAGGGCGTCATCAGGACAAGAGCAAGCAAGGCGGTGGAGGAAGTCATTTGGGGCACCCCCAGGAACAAACAGCAAAGCGGTCAGAGCCGCGACAGCGCGACACGGATGATGATATCACATTGACGCAACACCGCCTCAGGATCAACACCCCGGAAGCAGATTTCAGCGTTCTGGGCTTATCGCGAGTACGGCTGAAGGTATTCGTTGTCGAGTTGGAGGATGACAAGCGCGAGGGAGGTGGTGTAAACGGGTGCGCCGTAGAGGTCGGCCCAGTACCCGTCCTTCTTCTGTGTGTCCTTGAGCGCTTTGAAGAGCGGTTGTCGGAAGGTACTCCATCGGAGTTTGGTATCGGTGGCGCTCGAATCAATTCTTTGGTAGCCGGTTTCCCCCAGCGCAAACATCATCCGGGCCAACTCGTAGAAGTGCAGGACAGTGTAGACACCGCCGGTGCCGTCTCGGAGGAAGCGGAATTGTGGGTCGTTGTTGGCGTTCGCGAATTTCACCCATTTCGGTAACAGTTCCGGCCGAATGCTTGCATCCATCAACAGCCCCTTTGCGGCCGCGGCGGTGATGTACGGTTGACCATCACTATCCTTCGGTCGCGCGCCGTTGGCAATGCTGTAGATGATCCCACCAACGCGGTTGGTGGACTTCATGAGATAGTCGATGGCTCTGTCGATACTCTTCTTGGGCACGACAATGCCGACCTTGCGCGCTGCGAATAGCGCCTGGAGGACAAGGGCGGTGGTGTGCCCCTCGTCGAACTCGGTGCCGGGATTGACAGTGAAGTAAGCCCATCCTCCGCGCGACGTCTGACGTTCCAGGGTGAATACGACAGCCTTCTCAAGGAGTTTCGCGACGCGCGTTCGGCGGTTCTCGTCTTCGTCCACATCGTAAACGCACGAGAGGAAAAGAATCGCTTGCGCCTGACTCGATAAGGACTGCGATCTCTCCATGTCGAGCGGGGTGACAAGCGCCCCGTTCGCGGAGGCGTTCTTCTCGATCCACTCGAGAGCCTTGCGGATGTTCGTTGCGTAGGCTCCGGCTTTGAGTGTGCTTCCTTCCATCAACAACGCGAGGCCAGCGGTCGCGGAGATGGTGGTCTGGGTCACGCTGTTCGAGCCGCGCCAACTGCCGTCCTCCTGTTGCTGGGTCGCGAGCCACTTGAGTCCATCCTGCACGCACTCCTTCACGTCTGGTGCGTTTGGTTCGGCCGGAGGCGCGACCGGGGCAAGAGCAAGTGTAAGGACGGCAAGTGAAGTCATTAGGGGCACCACGTCAGGATAAGACATGCCACCACCTGAACACACACGGGATTTGAGATCAACACCCCAGTTGTGAAATCCGAAATCGCCTCAGCGCGAGAACGCGGGGAGGTACTCGTTTTCAAGTTGAAGGATGATGAGCGCTTGCGCGGTTGGATAGACGGGGCCGTTGAATGTGTCGGTCCAGCTTCCATCGGCTCCTTGAGCATCTTTGAAGGCTTGGTAGGCCGGCCTTCGATACGTTGACCAGCGCAGGAACACTTTCGCCTCGGGGTCAAGCTTGCGGTGGCCGTTCTCCCCCAGCGCGAACGCCACGCGAGCCGTCTGGAAGTGAGTGGTTATACCGTTCGGGTTATTCGGCATGATCGGAGGAGCGCTTGATGTGCGTGTGAGGTTCGCGATCCACTGAGTGAAGGCTTCCGGCCTAGGGTCGGAGTTCATCAACACCGCGACCGTTGCTCCGGCCGTGAGCTGGGGCTGCCCGTTTCCACGCAGTGGATTTCCGGTTGAGGGAGTGGCGTTGACACCACCTTCCATAGTTGTTGCGTTCAAAAGGTATTCGGTGGCCTTGTTGATGACTGATTTCGGCACATCGATACCGACTTTTCGAGTTGCCTGGAGAGCCTGTAGCATTGTCGTCGTGACGAGGCTGGTGTCGGTTGATCTCTCCGCCGTGGTGGTAAACCACCAACCGCCTCGGCGAGTCTGGGCTTGTGTTGCGTAACTCACCGCCTTCGCCAGCAGCTTTTCGGATCGCTTTCGGCGGTCGGTGTCATCATCCACATCGAACGCGCACGCCAGGAAGAGCAGCGCGTGAGCGTGAGGGATCATGTAGCGGTTGTTTTCCGATGGATGGGCCTTCCCGATCAGCCCTTCCTCGTTGGCGTGCTTGTGCATCCACTCGACGGCCTTGCGGAGGTGCGGGGCATACGGTCCCGCCTTGAGTGTGCTTCCATCCATCAGAAGCGCAAGCCCTGCCAGCGCGGTCATGGTTGTGGGTTGGGAATCCGCGCGTCCGACCCAACTGCCGTCTTCTTTCTGTTGATCCGCGAGCCACTTCAAACCCTTCTCGACTGTTTCTTTCACATCGGGAGTCTGCGGCTCGGGTTGAGCGGGGAGAATCAGAGCCAGTGCCAGAAGTGTGCTTGCGGGAGTCATGTTCAGCACCGGTGAGAAAGGCGAATACACCATCACTATTGACGCATTTCGGGGTCGAGTTCAACATCCAGACAGGAAAATGTTACTTCGGCAGGTTGAGATTGACCATCGACACGCGACCCTGCGCGACCACCACCGGGCGGGCGGTTTCGAGCGCGGAAGCGTAATGCAAGCGATTCGGCAAGCCGGATTCCGGGTTCCGCTCGGTGCGGGTAATCACCCAGTTCGGATGCCACGCAACCAGTTCGTACTTCCCCGCGGGGACTTCCGAGAAACTGAACCTGCCTTCCGCGTTCGTGACCGCGAAGTACGGATGCTCGCAGATGAACAGGTCGGCAGACTGCCAGTAGAAGCCCGCTCCGCTGGACAGTTCAACTCTGCCAGGGTGATCGAAAGGGCGCGAAAGCGGTTGGTGTGGATCGGGGAAGGCCAGCGAGAAGAAAGCCGACCCGCGAGCGCGCAGAATGTGAAAATCTGACTCTGTCGATTGCATTGAGACCGCAGTTCCTCGGCGCACAAACCCTGTGCGTCCAGCGCGGTCGCCCTGGATCACAAGAAGTTGACGCTCGCGGAACTCAACCGACACCGGAGGCAAATTCCACGGCCGAGCCTGTGTCGGATTCACTCCGCGCAGGCACACGACAGCGCCCTCCAGCCCACGCGTGACCCAATCGACGCGGGGAGCATTCGGAAGAGTGAGTGTGTCGGTATCGTAGCCGGAGCCGTCTTTTCGCGGGCGGATGTACTGAACCGGAGGGACATCGGGAATCGGGCCGGTCCACGTCACCAGCCCGGTAACTGTTCCGCAGGTTGTGGGATCGAACTCGGACGCAAGCTCCGGGCCTGCGCTTGCAGGAACTTGCGGCTGACTGGCAATCACACGCGGCTCCGACCCGCACCC
>JAKEEV010000619.1 GCA_022616395.1 Planctomycetia bacterium
AGTTGCTCCGCGGCCACGCTGCGAATGGAGTCGAACTGCCAGCCCTTGATACTCACCTTCGCGCGGATGATGTCCCAGCCGCTGGGCGTATCGAACCACCTCAGACCAACAAGCGCGCGCTGAGCAACGCTTCCGTGACCCTTCGCGAGCCGTTCGAGCAGCCGGAAGATGTTGTCTGCTTGCGGAGCCTTCTTGAGGTGCCCGATTGCTTCGGCCGCGGAATCCTGAAGCAGCTTGCCGTCCTCTGTAGCAAGAGCAAGCAACTTATCGACCGAGCGCGGATCGCCGAGTTCGCCCAGCGCCTGCACCGCACGCACGCGATGCTGCATATCCTCCAGATACTCGATACCCGAAAGGAGAACCTGCATCCCTTCGGCTCGCCCTCCGCGGGCCAGTCCTTCGGCCGCGAAGAACTGCGTGATCGGGTTCTTGTGCTTCACCGCCTTCAGAAGCGGCTCAGGCGGCGCGTTGCGCTTGCGGAAGCGCCAGCCGTAAGCCTCGATTGCCGCATCTCGCAGATCCACATTCGGGCTGGTGCAGAGCGTGGCGAAGACCGCGTCCACATCCTTGCCCAGCGACCAGCGGGCGCGGTCGAGCAGCGTGCCGGTGATGTAATCGACGTTGCCCAGCGTGAAGGCGCGATCCATGAGGCGCGCCAGAATCGCATCGTGTCGCGGCTGTTGTTTCTTCATCCAAGTGTCGCGATCCTGCGGGTTCTCATCGTCCGGGTCTTCGATGGATTGATCGTGCCCGCTGATCGCGAGGATCGCGTAGTTGATCTTGTCACCCAAATCCTTTCGGCGGTCGGCCAACAGGAAGAGTCGGTCTGCCGCGGAAGGCACGCGGAAACTTGCGACTCCGTTCAAGAGCGCGACAGTCTGCGCGGTGCCGGCCGGGTCGTTCTCGATCCGGTCGATGAACACATCCGCGGCGCGTTTGTCTCCGAGCGTGACGAGCGAGTTGATGATCGCTTGCTGCTGACCGGGGTCGTTTGCTTCGCGGAGGAACTTCGTGAGCGCTTCGTAAGCGGCTGTGTCCTTCTTGCCGGCCAACTCGAACGCGGCCTTCTCGCGCACCTTGCGGTAACGCGACTCCACCACGGCGCGAAGCGCCTTTTGCGCGTCAGGCGACTCTTCGTACTCCG
The DNA here is from genome assembly GCA_022616395.1 of Planctomycetia bacterium. Lineage (GTDB taxonomy): Bacteria > Planctomycetota > Planctomycetia > Gemmatales > Gemmataceae > Gemmata. Next base: position 1,145 of record JAKEEV010000619.1, read on the forward strand.
ATGCAAGCCACTCGACGGCTTGGAGGCGCATCGGTTCGTACACCGAATCGAGAGCCTTCTTCGCGGTCGGTATCTTCCCTTGCCGGTCGCGAAGAAGTTTCGCGGCTTCAATCGCCAGGTCATCGGAGCGCGCAAGCATCACGCGTTCCAGCACCGCTTCGCCCTTCTTGGCGCTCGTGCCATCGGTGAGCAGTTCCAATCCTTTCACGCCGAGATCGGTGTAACCGGCTTCGAGAGCTTCCGCGCCGAGAGACGCCTTGTCCATGCCCAGCGCTTGCAGATGCTCGAATGCTTGCGTGCGAACCGGCTGATTCGGATCGCCCATCGCCTGCGCGAGCACTGGCTGCGCGGAGCGGTTATACTTCGCGTCCTTGGAAGCGATTGCGAAGATGCGCGACAGCGCTGTTTGCCGCACTTTCGCGATTGGTTGCCCGCCTCCGCTTGCTCCCTGTTCGCGTACCAGGCCCACATAGCCGCCGAAGGCGAGTTCACGCAACTGTTCCGGCGTGAGTTTCGACTTCACCGGGACGCCGGCTTTCTTCGCGGCTTCGGTCGCTTCCTTGATTTCCTTCGCGAATCGCGCGGAGTGAACTGTCCACGCGGAGTTCCATTCCGCCTGTTCCTTGCTGTCGAAGTATTTCAGCAGCAGCGCGGTCTTCGCCTTCAACTGAGGCTGAGCGAACGCGAGTAAGTGCGCGAGATCGTCCACCACTTCCGGAGCGACCTTCCAGGGCGTGTCTTCTCCTCGGTCGTTCACTTCCTTGATAACGAACTCGCGGAACGCTGTGGAATCGCCGAACGCTTCGAGCGCCTGAGCGCCGGTGAGCCGGAATCGCGGACCTTTCGCGGAGACACACTCGATGCACTTCTCCGGCAGGCCATCGGTGTCTTTGAGTTCAAGCAGAAGTGTCGCGAGTAGCGCGCGGTCGCGGAGCTTCTCATCCGCGCTATCCAGATACACCGTGGCTGCGACACCGGCAGCGGCACCGAGAGCGACCATCGCGGTGAACTGCTCCGCGGGGGTGATGATCTTGCCGCCGGCTTCCGAGCGAATCAGCGGAGCGACGGTCGCATCGCCCAAATATGCCAAGCCAAGAGCGCCACGGAACTTCACTTCGGGGTCGCTGTGTTGAAGCGCTGTGCGGAGTGACGACATCGTGTCGCTCTTCGCGACCCACAGAAGCGCGATTGCGGCAGCCTTGCGAAGCCGGCCGTGCGGGCTATCTGTCAGCGGGACCACGATGTTCAGCGCTCGCGCATCTCCGAGTTCACCCAAGCCCAGAAGCGCGAGTTCGGTCACTTCGAGCCAGTCGGAAACGCGCTCCTTGAGTTGCGGTTCCGGCACGGTCGCGAGTTCGGTCAGCACTGTGTAGGTCGAAGGGTCGCCGTGCTTGGCGAGAGCAACGGCAGCGCGCACGCGAATATCGGGCCGGTCGCTTTGCATTGCCTGTGCAAGAGGCGCTTTCGCATCGTCATCGACGAGAGCATTGACCGCGAGCAGTCGCACGTCGCGGTCGGAGTCGTTAATCGCGCGCAGAAGAACCTGCTGCGCGGCCTTCGAGTGCTTCTTGATTAACCCTTCGACCGCGAGCTTGCGAGCATCCGGGTATTTCGACGCCAGAGCGGTTTCGAGAACCGAAATCTCCTTGTTCTTCTTCGTGGCGAACTCGAACGCCTCCTTGCGAAGCCCCGGATCGGGGTCGTTGAAGAACTCATAGAGCAACGGAGCGCTCCACGGTTCCTTCTCTTGTGCAGTGACTTCGGTGAGTACTTCGCGCCTCACATCCGGATGGATTGATTGCAGCGTGAAGCGCAGCGTGTCCGGCCCTCCTCCACTGATCTTCAAGTTCAGCGCGGACTTGAACGCTTCCGAACGAACGCCGTGAGCGCTGTCGTTGAGCGCACGCACGAGCAAATCCCAGCCGGGTTCGGCCGCGGCCTTCGGAGTCTTCTTCTTGATCGTCTGAATGAGTGTTTCCAGCCCACGTCTGCGAACGTCTTCATCAGCGGCAGTCAGGCCCGATTCCGCAACCGACAGAGGCGTCTTGTCGAAGATCTTGACGAGCGCTGTGTAAGCCGCATCGCGGACAGAGGCTTCCTTGTCGAATAACATCGAGCGCAGCCGGTTCACCGCGCGCTCGTCATCGAGGGCCGCCAAAGCTCGGCACACCTCAACCCGAGCGTTCACGTCCTCTTCGCGGCTCAGTTGTAAGAGCAAGCCGAACGCTCGTGGATCGCCGAGGACTGCTAGCCCGCGTGCGCCCCGCAAGCAGGTATCGAGAGCGCGGCTCGCGGTGGCTTGAAGAAGCGTGTCGTAGTCGTTTGGAGTGAGTTTGCTCTTCGCATCTGCCGCAACCGATGGAGCAGCCTTGTCTGACTTCTCTGCTTTCTCCAGTTCGTTGAGTTGGCGGTTGAGTTCGGTATCAGAGGCGCGCAAGACCGCCGCGAGGTGTGGCTTCGAGAGAACCGAGAGTAAAAACGCGACCTTGCGAACTCCGGTGTCGCTGTCTTCGAGCCGTCGGCGAATCGCGGACTGCACCGCGGGGTCATCGAGCAATCCGCGCTCAAATGCGCGCGTTAATCCTGCCGCGCGCACGTCGCCGTGCTTGGAAGTGAGAGCGGTGAGGCTCGCGGTGGGTGCCTTCGCATCGTAAACAGTTTCGAGCGAATCGAGCGCGGCCTTTCGCACATCCCATGTCGGTGCATCAAGCGCATCAACGAGCCGCGTAAGAGCCTGATCGTCCTTCTTCGCCAGCGGTTCGAGCGCCTTGACCGCGAGCTTGCCGACATCAGCCTGACCTGTCTTGAAGGCGAGATCAATCGGCACGAAGTCGGGCTTGAGTGGCTTGAACAGCCCATTGAACGCGATCACCCGCACCTTGCCGTCCGGGTGGCCGATGGTTCGCTCAAGAATCTTCCCGACTCGCGGGTTGTCGCTTGCCGCGAGGAGTTCCGCGGCGGTTTCGCGGAGCTTGTGGTCGGGGTCTTTGGTGACCTGTTCGCCGAGAATGTCGATGGAGGCGGAATCTTTCCACTCCGCGAGCACCTTCAGTGCCTTCTCCCGGCGCTTCGGATCGTGCTTCTGAGCGAGTTCGTTTTTCACCCAGTCCGCGGCTCCGGTGACCTTCGCGGTAACTGGATCGGTTTCGGGGAACTTCCCGTCCGCTTCGAGCTTGATGAGTCGAATGCTGTTGTCATCACACGCGACCGCGACGTGAGGTTGGTTGTAAACGGTGACGACCGCCAGCCCGACAACTCGGCCCACCACGTCTTTGAGTGTGCTTGGCTTGATCGCGCCGGCTCGCGGCCAGTTCTTCAGAGTCGCGTCTCGGCTTCCGGTGACGAAGCGATCTCCAGCCACGAACACGAACGCGGTGAGCACATCCTCGTGCATGTTCGTGCGGCCCTTGTCTTCCGGTTCGAGACTTCCGCGCGCGAATGTTGTGTAGAGCTTGTTGTCCGCGCCAGCGGAGAAGAAGCGAAGTTCTTCCTGCTCGAACTGCACGACCGTCACCGCTCCGTCGTGCAGTTTCGCGGAGTCGCCCGACTCGAACTCGTCCTTATCCTGGCCATCGAACACCGCGACCACGCCCTTGCTCGTACCCGCGACCAGCCACGAACCGCTTTTGTCTGTGCTGAGGCACGTTCCCGGCTCGGGCAGTTCGAGTGTTTGCTTCGTTGAGCCGTCCTTGTCCGAAATGATGTCGATTTGTTTACCGTTGAGCACCGCGAGGCGCTTTTTCGAGATGGGAACGATGGCCGCGATGTCTCCATTGAATGGCCCAGCCAGCGGCTTGGGCACTTTCTTGCCGCACTCATAGAGCTTGCGGTTGGTGCCAGCGACATACACCTTGTTGCCATCAGCCGCGAGCGCGACTCCTCCACAAGGGAGCGCGTCATGCTGCATGTTGAGCTTGTCAACATCGAGCCAGTAAAGGGAAGTCGGCACTCCTTCGGGATGAACGGTCACGAACGCCAGCGATCCGCCGACGCCAACGACAGCCTTGATGTCTCCGCGATACGTTTGCGACTTGCCCGGCCCGGCCTCACCGAGAGCCTTCTGAGCAGGTTCGGTCGGTTCCTCCTCGGCTTCTTCGTCCGCTCCGAACTCAACCTCCGCTAGAACTTCTTCGTCTTCGTCTTCTCCGTCTTCTTCGTCCCCTTCCTCGTCTTCACCCTCATCAGCGCTCGCGGCTTCTTCAAGTTCGGTCTGGAACTGGTCAAGTTGCTCGATGAACTTCGCGATATTCGTTGCGACATCTCCGGGCGGGAGCAATCCGAGCGGAGTGGAGCTGTCGTCTTCGTAAACGTTGTTCAGTTCCGCTGACAACGCCTCGTAATCATCTTCTCCTGGAAAGAAACTGACTGCGTCCTCCAGGCGCGCGAATGCATCGTCGAGTTGATCCTCGGGAACGCCCGGAACTCGAGCATAGGCCCGCAGAAGCGAAAGAAAGTGACGGTACCGAGCAACTAGCGCGGGCCAGTTTGCGGAGGCCATTACGCGTCCTCCTTCTTCTTGAGTTCGGGGTACTTGTGTCGGATTCGCGTGACGGCCACGAGGCACGCAGCGCGCTCGCTTGGTCCGCGCGAGAGCATGAACTCATCAAGTAGGGGAAGGACTCCTTGTCCGAATTCCTTTTGCTCCAGGCCGAGGTCGCGCATCACTTCAATAAGATCGAGTTTCGCGCGGCGAGCAGGCAGCGGTTTGACGCTCACCACCTTGTCGGGCTTCTTCGCGTTCGGATCTGTGCTCGGTTCGCTGTCCTCAACCGTCTCGCGTGACTTCTCTGGTCGGCCGGGTGGAATCTCAAAGAGCACTCGGCGCAGGAACTCGCTGAGTGTCGGTTTCTCGGCGGGCCACTTCTCCGGTCGGTGAGGAATGCCCACTCCGCGACTGGCCGCGAGCTTCTCCGCGTCCTTCTTGACCTTCGCGCCAACGGTTGGTTTTGGAGGAAGAGGAGGTTTCCAGTCAGCAGTCAGCCCGCGATCACGGTAGACGTTCCAAAGAGCGCGAATGACGAACGCCCGCACCTTGCGGTCGGGGCTTTCCGTGAGGCGGAAGAGTTCTTCCGGCACGCGCAGACGCGGTTGGCGGTTAATGAGTTCCATTCCGAGCGCGCGGGTCTCTTCATCGTTCGATTCGCAGAAGCGATAGACCGCGCTCGCTTCCAGTTTGGCCGCATCAAGCCGGAACGGTCGGTTCGGAGGAGTGTCTTCGGCCAGAAGCGACTTCGCGACGAATCGGCGCACATCCATGAATGGGATTTCCGACATCCCGACGAGATGATCGACTCCGGGGTTCCACCGGGCGAACTCCCAGGACGTCAGTTCGAGCGCGAACTCGCGGATCGGCTTGCGGCTTTCGCCAAAGAGCGGCAACACTCGCTCAAGAGACAAAAACGACGAGGGAACTTCCGTGCCCGGATCGACAGGCTTGTCAGTCAACTTCTGCCCGATGTCAACGTGATGCCGACGAACGTATTCGCGCGCGAAACGCCCGACGGGTGCATCGGCGGGACCAGGAGCAATGACCAACTGCCACAGCCGTTCGCATCCGCGTGTTGTTGCATCCGCGGAGGCGGTCAGTTGCTGACCGGAGAGCATTTGAAGGAACATCGTCTCGGAGATAATGCGGATGTTCGCTCCGGCCGCGTTCAGTTCCTCCGCCTTGACGTGCTTCGCTCCCTTCTGGCCTGTTCCCAGGAACGGTGATCCCGAATCGCCCACAACCAGATAGTGCAACTTTGGAGAGACATTCTCCGTCGCGATGCCGTTGGCATCCTTCACACGCTCCGCGGCTTCCTTCGGAGTGATGTTCGCGAGCTTGCCGGTGAAACAGAAACTCGCCTTCTGAAGATCGACCTTCACGCCCGCGACCGCTGCCGGAGCGGGAGTGCCCAGAGACGCGGCTTGCCCATCCGGAGCGAAGTCCGCCGGGACGAACGTGCGGATGAGTCGGTCGCTGGCGAAGTCGTGGTAAAGCGGTTCGCTGCGGGCAACGAGTCTCATTAGCCACTCGAAGCCGAGTTCGGTGGTGGTGAACTTCCTCACGTCCTGGAACCACTGCAGGACGGTCCCCGCACGGCCATCATCAAACGTCAGTTCCTTCGCCCACTGGCCGTTGGCCGCTTTGAACGCAACGAGCCACGCAGAACTGTCCCAGTCGGGTTGGAACGCGAGCATCTTCAGGAAGTCCATGCCGAGCGTCTGGGCCTTCAGTTTGCCCTGATTCACCCAGTCGATGATGGAACTGGACGTGGGTGGGAAGAGAGCCAGCCAGCGGAGGAGTTCGCGGTCGAGCGCGTTGAGGTCGAACTTCGCCAGTTCTGTTGTAGCGTACTCAACGATGCGGTCGGTCTTCTCGTCTTCTGGCGGCACCTTCTGAAGAAGAGTCGCGAAGAACGCGGGTCCGAGTTCTTTGAGGTTGTGAACCTTCGGCAAGAGTTTTTTCGCAAAGTCGAACGCCTCGTCGCTGTCCGAGAGCATCCGACCCTGGAACCAGTCGGGCGTGAGTTCCTTCGGACCGAAGTGTTTGGTGATCGCGTCGGCCGCGAACTTGTGGCCGTGTTCGGTTTCGAGCAACTGTCCCCACGCATCGAGACCAACCCCCGTGCGCGGGTCTTTCTCTCCGAGTAAGTCCTTCGCGAGCTTCCGAACGTCGTCGCTGTCGTTATTGGCGAGCCGGATCAGTTCGCTGACTGGCAGGTCACGAGCGTGAGTTCGAGCGTACCCCGCAGCGTACTTCCGAGCGTCCATCGAGGGCGAATCGAAGAGCTTCAGAACAGCTTCATGTAAGCCAAGCGTGCGGAACGCGCCCTGCTCGAACTTCGGCACGTTCTGAAGCAGCCACACCACGAAGTCATGAATGGCCCGGCTGGGAACTGCAACCAGACGAACGACCCACGCAGGTTCGGTGTCTCGAAGCACTTGCCGGAAGTCGGTCTTCAGAGCGCTTGTGGCGTAGTCGCGCACGGTGTCGCTTTTGGCGCGTTCCAGAAGCGAAAACAGCGGGCGGTGACTGCGCTTCCACAGTTCGCCATACGCTCTGTTCTTGAGGTTGGTGGGGTCATTGCTCTTGTCGTTCCATCCGAAGCGGAAGTTCGACCGACCGTACTTCTTCGTGTCGTGGAAGAAGATGTGGTTGAAGATCCAGGTGCTTCGCCAGTTGGTATTCTCGGTGTAGTTGATGAGGAAATCGCACGCGACATCGGGGTAAGTCGCGGGCATGTGCAACCCAACGCGACGCAGATAGCGCCACGCGCGCCGAACAAGATACGCAATGGTTCCTCCGCTGACCTGCCGACCGTAATGACTCCCCGCGTGAGCCATGTCGATCCGTGCGGAGATCGCGCCGAAGATTTCGCTGTCGTTCTTCGCCTCGGCTTCCTTGAATATCTTCTTGATTGCCTTCCACGGACCGTACACAAGGGGCACTTTTGCGATGATGCGCAGGAGGTAATCGCGAGCAAGCGCGTCGTTGGATTGCCAGAGCGCAGAAATGACTTCGTGAACCTTCAGTTTGTCCGCGAGAGGCACCTCGGCATTCGGAGCTTCGAGCGCCTTGAGCGTCTCGATGCGGTAGTGAGCTTGCTCCTCGCGCGTCTTCTGCCGGAAGCGCCAGTCCTTGAGACTGGAGAGGAACTTGTCGAATGTGAGAGCGCCCTGCCGGATGGGTGTTTCCGGAGTGGGCACCGGCTGATTACAGAGTTGTTCGATGAGGGAGATGAGTCGCGGATCGCGTGCGTCCCATGCTTTGCGAACATCGTCCAGGGTCAGTACGGCCGACATGAGAGGAATCCTGCGGTGGCGAGCGGGTCGGTGTCAACCGGCCTGTGAGCGGCGCGGCGTCAGCCCGTCGGTGAAGACAATCAACGATACCGGCGACCTCACGGTGCGCCGCTCACGAGAGCAGACGAGGGAGCGTTTACTTCCTGACCTGGATCGCGGAAGGCTCACGGCACCGCCGGGCGGGGCCGCCCGAAAGTGGTGCTGGAACAGCCTTCCCCGAGTCGTGTCGTAAGACAAGCGCTCGGGCGACGCAACATCGCCCTGTCGCAAAGCGACGAGCTAAACGCTCTCCCTCGTCTGCATCTCTGAACACGCGAGTGATGTAATCGCCCGCGTTGGAAGTGAGAAAGGTTTTAAACTACCCGCGACACAAGGGCAAGCAGGGTAGTCCACATTTTTTCAGCGAACATTCGTGAGGTGATTCAGCAATCGCTGATACACTTCCAGCACGCGCTTGCGAACCGGTTGCGCGCGGGTGAACAGCTCCCGCTGCGATTCAACATACTCTTCGCGGCCTTCGCGAGTCTCGATCTTGATCGGAGCGAACCCGAACGCGCTCAGATCGTAAGGACTGGCGCGCATGTCCACTTCGCGAGCAATACGGGCCAGCTCGAATGCATCCGCGACCACATCCGACGGACAGAACGGAGCGATCTTGTACGAGAAGCGGTACAAGTCCATGTTCGCGTGGATGCAGCCAGGTTGATCGTGCTCGGGGGTAGTCGCGCGAGTCAGTTCCCATCTGTTAAGCGGAGCAGCGGCGCGCGTGAAGAAGCGAAACGCATCGTAATGCGTGCAGCGGAGCGATTGCGAATCGACCACGGCGTTCGTTTCTTCGCGCGACAGGCGCAGAGGAACATAGGGATGCCTCACGTTCGGGTCGTGATAGACCATTGCCCATTCGTGCATCCCCATACACGCGAATGATGGCTCGCGCTCCAACACAGCCGCGAGGTAATTCACCGCCCAACTCAGATACGAAATGCGATGTTCCGGAAACGCGCTTGCGGGTAGTGACAGCCCGCTGTCAGTTGGAGTAAACTCCGGCCAGGCGATGTCGTCGCGAGTCGCGCCTTCAAGCAGAACGCCAAAGCCGGGCGTCCAGCGCAACAGGTGCGCCGGGCGGAAGGAGTAGTATTCAAACAGGAAATCGTAAACGGGATGCTTCTCCCCGCGGCTTGCTCGCTGAAGGCGCCCTTCAACCCACGGCGTCACGCTCGCCAGATACGAGCGTCGAGCCGATTCCCAGGCGAAGCGCGAGACACACGGCATCTTCGGTATGGTCGCGTTAACCGCCACAGTTTCACCGCTTTAAACTGGATAACCAGAATACTCCACTTCCGTTTCCCATATTATCTGTGTGGAATAGCGGAATCACTCTCCTTCCTTCAGCGCCCATGCCCGACGACAATGCCATCCGCGTGCTGCTCGTCGATGACCAGCCGATGGTCGGGGAGACAGTGCGCAGAATGCTGGCCGAGGAGCCAGGAGTCGAGTTCCGCTTTTGCCCCGACCCGGCCTCCGCGATTGACATCGCCAACGAGTTCCGCCCCACCGTCATTCTTCAAGACCTCGTGATGCCCGAAATTGACGGGCTTCAACTGGTGAAGTTCTATCGAGCTAACGCGGCCACACGAGAAACTCCTCTGGTTGTGCTTTCGAGCAAGGAAGAACCAACCATCAAGGCGAAGGCGTTCGCTCTGGGAGCGAATGACTATCTGGTGAAGTTGCCGGACAAGCTCGAAGTGATTGCACGAGTACGCTATCACTCTCGCGGCTACATCGCGCTTCTGGAACGCAACGAAGCTTACCGCAAGCTGGCCGAAACTCAGCGCGAACTGGTCGCGGAACTCGCCCGCGCCGCGCGCTACGTTCAATCACTCCTGCCGGCCCCGCTCACCTCTGGCCCGGTTGCAACCAACTGGAAGTTCGTGCCGTCCACGCAACTCGCGGGCGACATGTTCGGCTATCACTGGATCGACAAGAAGCATATCGCGGTCTACTTGCTCGACGTGAGCGGGCACGGTGTCGGTTCCGCTCTCCTTGCGGTTTCCGCGGCGAATGTTCTCTCTTCCAACTCTCTGCAAGGAGCGGACCCACGCGACCCCGGCTCCGTGATGACGCGCCTCAACGACATGTTCCAGATGGACCGCCAGGACGGGAAATACTTCACCATCTGGTACGGCGTCTACAAGCCCGCGGCCCGTGCCCTTGCGTATTGCAACGCGGGACATCCACCCGCGCTGCTCTACTCTGACGGCACACTTCAGCAACTCGAAGCGGATGGCCCAGCAGTCGGCATGATCCCGGAGTTACCCTACGAGACTCGCACCACGCACATCGCCGAAGGCGCTCGGTTACTCGTTTACAGTGACGGCGTCTTCGAGATCGAGCGAGGAGACGGGTCGATGTGGCAGTTCGCGGATTTTCTGGCCCGGATTGGTCCGGAATTAACCGCGGGAGGCGATCTCCTCGACCGGCACCTCAACTTCGTCCGTCAGATGCATGTGGGGGATGTGCTGGGAGATGATTTCTCGATGCTGGACGTGCGGTTCTGAGCGCTTATTCCGGTGGCGCGATTCTCACCTTCTGGGCAATTCGCCCCGTTCGGGCGAACTGGCTGGACGACTCCCAGAGAGCGGCTAGTATCGCAAGTGCCATTAGTAGTGTCTCATCCTCAATCGACTCACACCCATGGCATTCCTTCGAGACGTGTCTCTGCGCACGAAACTCTACACGCTTCTGATCGCGTACACCGTCACGTTCGTGGCCATCATGGGGTTGAGGACTTACCTCCTCTCCCGCTACACGGTCGGCGGTCCCGTCTATGTGGAACTCAGCCAGCAGAAGGAGCTTGTCGGCGAAATGTTACCTCCTCCGCTTTTGATCGGGCGGCCTTACTTGATGCTTCATGAAATGGAGAGCACCACCGACCTCAACGAAATCCGCCGGCTCGAGACGCTTTTCACGGAATACGAGGGGGACTACACTCGACGAAGAGAACACTGGCTGGCAATACTCCCTCGCGATAACCCCACACGCCAAGTTCTTGAGGTCACCGCCCATCGGCCCGCTCTCGAATTCTTCCGCCTCGCCAACAATGACTACATCCCCAACGTCAAGGGCGATGCTGCGGCCAGGGCGAAAGCAACCAAGGTGTTGAAGGAGCAGATCACGCCGGTCTATCGGGAGCAGAGCCGCATTATTCAGGAGACGCTCAAGCAAGAACAAATCGCGACGACCACCCAGGAGGCGAAGACCGTGAGCGACATCACCTTCTGGCAGAACTTCACTCTAATTCTCACCCTGGGAGCGCTCGTCTTGTTCGGACTTGTCGGATGGGGGATTGTCCGCGGTATCGCGTCTTCCACAAACATCCTGATTGAGCGCATTCAGCAGATGGCCAGCGGTGCGGGCGACCTGACTGCCCGGCTGGCGGTTGAAGGCAAGGACGAAATGGGAAAGCTCGCCGAGGGGATCAACGCGGTCATCGCCAAGATTCACGGAATCGTCGCCAAGGCACGCGAATCGAGCCTTCAATTGCTCTCCGTCGCTTCCGAAATCGCTGCCGCAGCGCGGAGCCAGGAACAGACGGTGAACAACCTGGGCGCCTCCACAACTCAAGTCGCTGCGTCGGTGCGCGAAATCTCCGCGACCAGCAAGGATCTCTCCGGCACGATGAACGAAGTCAGCCAGTCGGCCGCTCACGCCGCTGATCTGGCCACACGCGGACGCGACAACACCACCAAGATGGCCACCGAGATGAAACAGTTGGTGGAATCGACCGCCTCGGTTTCCACCAAGCTCGGCATGATTCGCGAAAAAGCGGACAGCATCAACGCGGTGGTGACGACCATTACAAAAGTCGCGGATCAGACGAATCTCCTTTCGATCAACGCCGCGATTGAAGCCGAGAAAGCCGGCGAATACGGTAGGGGCTTCCTCGTAGTGGCTCGCGAAATTCGCCGACTGGCGGATCAGACTGCTGTTGCGACACTGGACATCGAAACGATGGTGCGCCAGATGCAGGACGCTGTTTCCGCAGGTGTCATGCAGATGGACAAGTTCGCCGACGAGGTCCGTTCGGGAGTTGCTCAGGTGACGAAGATCAACCAGATGACCTGGGAGATTATCACCGAGGTCCAGAGCCTCAGCGGTCGATTCCAGCTCGTCAATGAGGGAATGCGGAACCAGACCGCCGGCGCTCAGCAGATTAACGACGCGATGGCCCAGATCGCGGAGGCCGCCCGGCGATCCGCCTCCGCGATTCAGGAGTTCGAGCGAGCAACCGCCCACCTCCGAGGCTCGGTCGAGGGGCTAAATCAAGAAATCGCCCAGTTCAAGACGTGAGTGGTGTGAGTAATCAGTAATCAGTAATCAGTAATCAGTGAACAGTAATCAGAACGCTGTGCGATCCGACTTCCAAAAACCGTGGAAAGCAGAACACGAAACATCACACCCTGATCGGTGATTACTGATCACTGATTACTGTTCACTGATGACTGATAACCAATCACTCACCACGAGCGAAGCGAACCCCTCACGACTATGCTTGCCCTCGTCTTCCAGGTTGGCCCGGACAAGGTGGCGGTGGATGTCTGCCGAGTGCGCGAGGTTGTTCCTCGCGTGCGGTTGACCGCCGTTCATGGCGCTCCGGCGTGGATCGCGGGCGTGTTCGTTTATCGTGGACGAGTCGTTCCGGTTGTCGATCTGCACGCGCTGGCTGGCGTGGGCGAATGCCCGCCGCACCTGAGTAGCCGTATCATTCTGTTCCCGTACCCGCTGGATGTACCGGAAGCGTTGGTCGGATTGCTTGCGACTCAGGTCGCGGAGATACGCGAAGTTCGGCCGGGAATCGCCCAGCCGATCCCTGGCCCGCCCGGTCGGCCGAGTCTCGGTCCAGCGCTACCCGATGGGCAAGGGATTCTGCGTTTGCTCGACCCCGACTGGCTCTTAGCTCAAGTGGCGGCCGGATCGGGAGGTCTCATCGAAGCGGGGTTCGAGCCGTGAGCCTTTTGGCCATCGAGACTGTTGTTCGCGAGCAACTCGGGCTTGACCCCGCGGCTCTGGGACCATCAGTTCTTCCGCGCGCTATCGAAACTCGGACGAGACTTCGCGGGCTGTCGCTCAGCGAGTACACCGCGACTCTGGTTGCGGACCCTTTCGAGCGCGAAGCTCTGGCGTCGGAGTTGGTTGTCCCAGAGAGCTGGTTTTTCCGAGGCGGTGTTCTGCTCTTTGAGCGACTGGCGACCTTTATTGCCAACCGCTCGGATTCGCGTTCGGTTGGCAATCCCGTGCGCGTCTTGTGCGTCCCGTGTAGTGCCGGGGAGGAGCCGTATTCGCTCGCCATCGCGCTGCACGAGCGCCTCATCGGAGCAGAAGACTGCACGATTGATGCGATTGATCTCTCCGGGCGGAACCTCGAGCGCGCGGGAGAGGCTCGCTACTCAGCATTCGCCTTCCGCGAACCCGGCCCGGACATCCGCGCTTCCTACTTCCGCCCGGATGGAGATCAGTGGGAGTTGCTCCCTCGGTTCCGGGCGTGTGTGCAGTTTTTCCCTGGTAATCTCACGGATGCCCTGTTCCTGGAGCGCGGGCGCCCCTACGACCTGATCCTGTGCCGGAATCTGTTCATTTATCTGACCTCAGACGGCCGCCAGCGCGCGATGATCAACCTCGATCGGCTCCTGGCCCTCGATGGCCGACTGTGTTTAACTCCCGCGGAGGCCGACCGCCTTCCTCCGGGTCGCTTTCTGGCTGACGGCCCGACCGAGTCTGGAATCTACCGCCGGGTGGGTGGGACGAGTTCGATTGTTGCCTCGGTCGCTGCTCTCCAGGGGACCAGAGAGCCGCCAATCAAACACACGCCTATACACGTCAGCCCGCATGCGCCCGAAGTGATTCCCGTTCGTGTTCCTCTGACACTCGAAGGCGCTCGACTGTTGGCCGATGCGGGTCGGCTCAGCGAAGCTCAAACTGCATGTGAACAGTTGCTGCGGGCGGATTCCAAGAATGCCGATGCGCTTGCTCTGTTGGGCATCATCCACCTGGCTGCGGGCCGGGCAGTGGAAGCTCACGATGCGCTGCGCAAGGCGCTTTACCTCGAACCGGAACATCTGGAAGCGCTTTCACACATGATTGTGTTAGCCGAGCGTCGAGGGGATGCCGGTCAGGCAGCAGCGCTGCGTCGGCGACTGGCTCGTGCTCGGAAGGAGGACGCATGATCGCCAAACCTCTCGCGGTCATCGCCCGACCGGATCAGTGCTGGAACCACATCGGCGTTCGCGGAGACCGATCGTGTCCGGAGCTAGTGAAGGTCACGCATTGTCACAACTGCCCGGTGTTCGCCGCGGCTGGTCGGAAGTTTCTCGATGCACCATCGCCTCCCGACTATCTCGACGCCTGGACTGTGCGCCTGGCGGCACGAGACGAGACGCGCGAGGGGGACGAATCGAGTGTTCTGGTCTTTCGTCTGGGAGATGAGTGGCTGGCGTTGCCTGTCTCGGTATTGGTGGAAGTCACACGCTTCCGAGCAGCTCATCGCGTTCCGCATCGCGGAGGGCTGTTGTCGGGATTGGTGAACATTCGCGGCGAGTTGCATCTGTGCGTTCGGCTCGATTTGTTATTGGGTGTGGCTGCGGCCGACTCACCGACCGGCGAGGAGTTGCGTCGGCTGGTTGTGATTCGGCGCGAGAACGAGGGGTGGGTATTTCCCGCCGATGAAGTCGATCAGGTTCACCGCGTCCTCTTCCCGGATCTGAGCGCAGCGGCACCCACGCTGGCGCGCTCGCAAGTGAAGCTGACACGCGGGGTATTCCCCAGCGGAAGTCGCTCGGTCGGACTTCTGGACGATTCGCGGCTCTTCCAAGCTCTGAGGGAGCGTCTGCGATGACCGGACTGGACGCATCCATGTTCGAGCTGTTCCGCGCGGAGGTGAAGGCACACGCCGACACACTCTCCGCGGGTCTGCTTGCCGCGGAGGCGGACCCCAATCCGTCGAGACTCGAACCGCTGATGCGCGCTGCTCACTCCATCAAGGGTGCCGCGCGCATTATGGGAATCGACACTGCCGTGCAACTGGCTCACGCGATGGAAGACGCGATTGTTTCCGCTCAGCAAGGACAGATTCGCCTCAAGCCCACCGACATCGACACGCTGCTCAAAGGAGCGGACATTCTCGCAAGTCTGGCCGACATCTCGCAGGATACGGTCGAGGCATGGGTATCCGCTCACGCGCCGCGCGTGACCGAACTGGAACCACTGCTGCTCGCGCTGGCAGGGAAGCCGACTGTCGCTCCCGCCGTTTCGACTCCACTGATTGTGGAAACTGTTTCTCCAAACGGGCCCGTGGTCGCGTTCGACCCGACCGGCTTCCCTACCCTTCCGCCATTCGCGCCGGTTGAGATTCCCGCGGAGCCATTTGAGCTTCCCGCAGTTCACACGATGCTCAATCTGTTTCGCGAGGAGACTCGCGGGCATCTGTACGCGATTACGAATGCACTCTCGGCACTCGTGAACGATCCGACCGCAACTGAACCAATCATCGAATCGTTCAAGCAGATTCGTGGGGCGGCTCGGCTGGTGAAATGCTCGCCAATCGCGGATGCCGCGGCAGCGCTGAGCGACTTCGTCAGTACCGTGCGAGAGCGGAAGAGCGAGTTCTCTCCGCTGGCTCTCGACTGGCTTCGGCTGGGCGTGTTCACGCTCGCCGGGTCGCTCACAACTACCGACGAAACGTTCCCGATGTGGCTGAGTTCAGCAACCGAGCAACTCACTCACA
Source organism: Planctomycetia bacterium (assembly GCA_022616395.1). Lineage (GTDB taxonomy): Bacteria > Planctomycetota > Planctomycetia > Gemmatales > Gemmataceae > Gemmata. The sequence continues at coordinate 16,713 of JAKEEV010000619.1, forward strand.
TCACGGAGGCAATGACTGGTGCGGCCAAAGAGGTAAAGGGATCTGAACTCGCACCCATCCCCAACCGAGCAACAGAATCTCCTCTTGCTGTGCCAACAGCATCGGTTCCCGATCTGCCTCCCTCATTCCGCAAGGAACTCCCCGCGCCTTCAACATCCGTGTCTGTCGCGATTGCTCCTTCAACGACTCCAGCGCTGGCTCAAGGCTCGGTGGCCGAGCCTGTCGTTCGAGTGACGGCTCAGAGTCTGAACCGATTGATGGGGCTTGCTGGCGAATCACTTGTTCAAGCACGCTGGTTACCATCGTTCTCTACTGCGCTTTTGAAACTCAAGAAACAGCACGATCGGCTGGCGGTGTTGCTCGACACGGCTTACCATGCGGCTGTCGGCGGAGTTGGAGGGGATTACCTCGGCAGTCTCATCGTCGATGCGCGTCGGCAGTGGGCCGCGTGTCGGCTGGAGTTAAACGAGAAGACAACCGATTTCGACGATCACGCCGCGCGCGCTGAAGATTTGAACGCCCGGTTGTATCGCGAGGTGATTGCCAGCCGGATGAGGCCCTTCGGAGATGGTGTTCATGGCCTTCCGCGGCTGGTGCGAGACATGGCCCGGTCGCTGGGGAAGGAAGCCCGCTTGGTGGTGGCCGGCGAGAACACCGAGGTGGACCGCGACATTCTGGAGAAGCTGGAATCGCCGTTGTCGCATCTGGTTCGCAACTCGCTCGATCACGGCTTGGAGTCACCGGATGTCCGGACGGTCGCCGGCAAGCCCACAATGGGCGTTATCACCGTGGAAGCACGCCACCGAGCCGGTGTGCTTCAGGTGAGCGTCTCGGATGACGGGAGCGGAGTGAATCTGGCTCGACTTCGGCAAAAGATCGTTGATCGTGGGCTGAACACGGGTGAAATGGTCGCCCGGATGAGCGATGCGGAGTTGCTGGAGTTTCTGTTTTTGCCGGGGTTCAGCACCGCGACGACGGTGACGGAGTTTTCCGGGCGCGGAGTTGGACTGGATGTTGTGCAGGACACAGTGAGGAAGGTTGGTGGGAGTGTTCGCGTTACAACAGTCGCGGGTCGCGGAACGACGTTTCATCTTCAACTGCCTCTCACGCTCTCGGTGATTCGAGCAGTGGTCGTCAACGTGGGTGGGGAACCGTATGCGTTTCCTCATACGCGTATCGACCGGTTGCTTCGAGTTCCCAGACGCGAAGTCCGATCTCTGGAACACCGGCAATTCGTTTCCGTCGATGGGCAGAATGTCGGCCTGGTGATGGCCGGACAGTTGCTGGATGTGCCCGCCCCGACACCAGAAGGGGCAGAGTTGCCAGTTGTGTTGTTCAGCGACATCAGCGGCGCGTACGGGCTTGTGGTAGACTCCTTTCGGGGTGAACAGGATCTGGTTGTGCGTCCGCTCGATTCGCGCCTGGGCAAAGTTCCCAACTTGAGCGCGGCCGCGATCCTCGATGATGGTTCGCCGGTGTTGATTGTGGACGTGGAGGATTTGATTCGCTCGATGGATCAATTCATTCAGACTGGCGTTCTGGCTCGCTGTGAAGCGAAACCCGCTGGCCCGGTCCACAAGAAGCGGGTACTCGTGGTGGATGACTCGATTACCGTTCGCGAAGTGGAGAGGCAGCTCCTGTTGCATCGGGGGTATGAGGTCACTGTCGCGGTGGACGGGATGGACGGCTGGAACAAGGTGCGCGCGGATCGGTTTGATCTGATGGTGAGTGATGTTGACATGCCGCGCATGACCGGGTTGCAACTTGTGCAGGCAGTGCGCGGAGACGACCGGCTGAAAGACTTGCCGGTAATAATCGTATCATACAAGGAACGAGAGGAAGACCGGTTGCGGGGGCTGGAGGTCGGCGCGAACAGTTATCTGACCAAGAGCAGTTTCCACGACAACCGATTCATCGAAGCGGTGATGGATTTGATCGGCGAACCGTGAGATGGTTGGGGACGATTCACCAGCGATTCACACGCACGGAATAGTCGTGAGAGTTGACTTACAGCCCAGGGGCAACTGACGATGCGTGTCGGGATCGTGAATGATTTGGCGCTGGCGCGGGAGGTGTTACGGCGCGTGGTGACCAGCGTGCCCGGCTACTCCGTGGCCTGGCAAGCAGAAGACGGCGACGACGCCGTTGCCAAGACCGCTGCCGACCGCCCCGACGTGATCTTGATGGATCTCATCATGCCGCGCATGGATGGGGTCGAGGCCACGCGCCGGATCATGGCGGAAACTCCTTGCCCGATTCTGATCGTCACCGTCAGCGTGTCAGCGAACTTCCCGCTGGTCTTCAAAGCGCTCGGGGCTGGCGGACTCGATGCGGTGGACACGCCCACACTCGGCCCAAGCGGAACGGTGCAGAACGGCGAGAAGTTAGTGGCCCGACTGATGAAACTTGAGGCCGCTCTCGACGATGTGAGTGGGTCGAGCGTGATCCTCTCTCAGAAGGTCGGCCAGTCGCCGGGAGATTTGCCTCCTCTGGTTCTGCTGGGAGCTTCCACCGGCGGACCAGAAGCTCTCACTCATGTCGTCTCGGCCTTCCCCACGGACTTCCCCGCCGCGGTTCTGGTCAGTCAGCACATCGGAGCCGACTTCGCGCAAGGTTTGGTTCAGCAACTTTCCACTTGGTCTCGGTTGCCAGTTCGGGCGGTGAAGGACGGAGACATGCCGATGGCGGGCATGGTACATGTCGCGGTGAGCAACGATCACCTGGAACTCAGTCCCGATCGGCTCTTGCGATACACACCCAACCCGCGAAGTTACCCGTATCGCCCATCGGTGGATGTGCTCTTCACAAGCGCAGCGGCTCACGGTTCACGTTTGGGCGTCGGCGTGTTGCTCACGGGCATGGGGACAGATGGCGCGAACGGATTGTTGCGTCTGCGTTCGGCCGGCTGGCACACGATTGCTCAGGACGAGGAGACGAGCGTAGTCTTCGGCATGCCGAAGGCCGCAATCGAGAAACGCGCAGCGTCGGAAGTGCTTCCCCTCCACAAGATCGGAGAAACAGTCGTCGCGAAGATTCACACGATGAAGAAACGCGGAGCGGGTTGATTCAGTCGAACTTATTGTTTCCCCAACACCAAATCCACAACCCAACACCCGCGAACGTGCGTTGTGTTCGCGTCGCGACAGTGAGTCAGTACGTCATCGTTGTCGCAACCCGCGTCTTGAAGTGCATCCGCGAGAATCGGCATCGTGGGGAACTCCCGCGACTCGTACATTTGACGCGCCAGCGCCAGCACATCCGAGGTAAGCCACGCGGGGTCGAGTGTGACCGGCCGTAAGGGGTTGCCGAAGATCTCGCGGAGCGCATCGGCCATCTTCGCCAGAAGCGCCTCGATATCCGCTTTCCCCTGGATCTCGCCGTGGAAAGCGAGTGCATCGCGAACTTTACTAATCACGCTTTGATGATACCCACGATCCACGACCCACGCAGCGACCAGGGCAGCCTGCCGCGCACCGAGCAAGGATGTTCGGGTGTCGAACTCGTAGGCAGTCACGGCGTCAGTGCGGGCTGCGTGTGCTTCCTGGATCGCAACGGTAAGCTCATCGGAATTCGCCAGCCCCGCGAGGAACCGTTCGGCAACGTCAACGGCTTTGCGGCTTCGTTCGTCAGTCAGCGCGGGGCACACGAGCCGACAGCAGTACAGAGCGAAGCATCGCAACTTGCGGTCATCGACCGGCCGACCCAACCGCGTGTGGAGTCGGCGCAGCATCGCGAACATCTGAACTGGTCTGGTCGCGTTCCACCATTTGGTTTCGTCCACGACCTCACCCCAGAATCGACCAGACGGGTTCGCCGCGGCAGATGGCGAGCGGGCGGCCGAGGTTGTCGTGGATTTCCGTGTCCTTCGGAATGCCCAGGCAGTGGTAGATCGTTGCGTGAAGGTCTTGCGGTGTTACGCGGCCGTCTTTCGGGTAAGCCGCGAGCTTGTCGCTTGCTCCGTACACAGCACCGCCCTTCACTCCACCGCCAGCAAGCGCGACAGAGAAACACGGCCCCCAGTGGTCGCGACCGCCCGCTCCGTTGATCTTCGGCGTGCGGCCAAACTCCGCCATCCACACCACAAGCGTATCGTCTAGCATTCCGCGCTCGATCAAGTCTTCGAGGAGAGCCGTGTAAGCCATGTCGAGAATCGGCATCAGCTTGCGCATCGCTTCGGTGTTCTTCTGGTGCGTGTCCCAGTGGCCGTTGTTCGGAGCGTTCGGCACGCGAGTCCAGTTCACGCGAATCAGGGGAACGCCGGCTTCCACCAATCGCCGCGCGAGCACACACGATTGCCCGAAGCGCGAGCGGCCGTAGCGGTCGCGGGCTTTTGCGCCTTCGGAATCGAGATCGAACGCCTTGCGCGCCGCGGGCGACGAGATCATCTCGAAGGCACGCTGAGTGTGAGCACCTGCTCCTTCCGTGGAACCCCCGCCCTTGCGGGCTGGGTTCGCCTGTGCGGTGCCGAGCGCTTCGAGCAAGTCCTTCCGACCATCGAAGCGCTTCCCGGAAACATCAGTGGGCAGACTCAAGCCGGGAATCTTGAAGTTCGGCTTCTCCGGTTCGCAGTTGATGAGCCACGGATCGGAGGCGCGGCCAAGAAACCCCGCGTCCTGACCGGGCCATGTCAAGTTGCCGTCGTTGGCAGTCTGTTCCGGTAGCGTGACCGCCGCGGGGAGCGTGCAGTGTGGCTGAAGCACCTTCCGCACCACCGCGCCCATGCTCGGCCAGTCGTTCGGCGCGCCGGGCTTGGCATTCTCGACCTGCATCGGTTGATGCGGGTAACCCGTGGTCATGAAGTAACCTGATGCAGAGTGAGCGTTATCATTCGTCTGGCAGGCTCGGAGGATGGCAATCTTTTCGGTCAGGCGCGAAGTCTTCACCATCGTCTCGCCGAGGATGAGTCCCGGCGTTGCGGTGCGAATCACTCCCATATCCCCGCGTGCTTCCGGCGGCGAATCCGGCTTCGGGTCCCACGTCTCTTGCTGCGGTGGCGCACCAAGCAAAAAGAGTAAGATACAAGCTCGTTTCTTGGCGAACGGGGGTCGTAAGCCCTCCGAGGTTGCAGCTCGTGCTTGCAACAGATTCGGCAGCGTTAAACCGAATGCGCCGAGCGAGCCGACCGTCAGCGCTTCTCGGCGCGAAAGGCCATCGCACAGGCGGGTTGGTTCGGAAGTGAAGAAAGACAACATTGAACGCGCTCGCAGGTGGTGGGAGAATGCGAGGGAAGCAGGCGGGATGTTGAATAGAGTATGCCGTAAGATACCGCGAGTGAAGCGGAAACTGGCTCTGATTCACAGGGCTTCCGCCTTGTGATTCATCAACGCGGAAACCCAACCATGCGCGTCTTTATTTACGAGTACATGACCGGCAGCGGAACCGGACGCGAGTCGGACTCGCCCGAACACAGCCTCTACATCGAAGGCCGCGCGATGCGCGATGCAATCGCCGCGGACTTCAGGCTGATTCCCAACACGGAGGTGTTCATCTTCGCCGACAAAGAGGCTCCGGTCGATCACTACACCTTCAACGACGCGGCCAACAACGCCGACTGGACGCTCATCATCGCTCCAGAATCCGAAGACAAGTTACTGAGCCTCGCGGAGGAAGTCTGGCCGACCGGAAGCCGATTCCTGGGGCCATCGAGCGACACGCTTCGCCTCACGTCCGATAAACTCGCGCTCGCGGAGCACTGGTACGACCGCGACGTGCCAACGCCCTTCACCACCGATCGCGAACCGAGCACACGAGCCGCATTCCCGATCGTGTGGAAGCCGCAAGACGGCGCTGGGTCCACGGTCACGTTTTTGCTGAAGTCCGCGCAGGATGTTTCCGACGCGAAGGAACAGCTCGAAGCAGAGGACCACACCGGCCCGATGATCGTGCAGCAGTTCGTACCCGGCCGCGCGGCCAGTGTCGCGTTTCTGTGTGGCCCCGCGGGGCAGTTTCCGCTTCCGCCCACGTTTCAGTTTCTCAGCGAGGACCGCTTCAAGTATCTCGGTGGCGAAGTCCCCATTCCCTCAGAGTTGGCGGAGCGCGCGGTGAAACTCGCTCGGCGCGCGATTGAGTCGGTGCCGGGGCTGCTCGGTTATGTGGGTGTTGATCTGGTGCTCGGATCGGCCGAAGATGGCTCGCGCGATTTCGCCATCGAGATTAATCCCCGGCTGACGACTTCCTATGTCGGCCTACGCGCGCTCGCGGACTTCAACATTGCTGAACTGATGCTGAAGGTCGCGAAGGGCGAATCACCGGGCGAGTTGAAGTGGAAGCCGGGAAAGGTGCGCTTCAACCCGGACGGCACCGCGACGAGCGTTGCGGATTCCGCTCCGACCACAGCGTGAATAAGGAGGACGGTCTTTCTTGGTCGTCTGAAAAGCAATGACGGGCGAGAAAGCTGCCCTTCAAGCCGCACGGGAACCTCGACAGTCGCGGCCGGGGACTCCAGAGTTTCTCGCGATTTCGACTATCTTTTTCCCCGCCTGCGCGTATAGTCAAGTCAGCTACCGGGGGCGGACCCCGGCGGTGAGGAAGATTTTGGACAGGTCTTCGCGTACGCGGTCTGGTATATCGGCGGATCTGCTTGAAGCCTTGCGACAGCTATCACTGCCTTGCACTCGCTCCCAAGCTCATCAAGCTGGCCCTTTCCCGGTACGCCCACTCTCCGGTTCCAACCACCTGCGATCAACTCAATCACTCGCGGCAAAGTTGCACCAACAGAGCGGCGGTCTGTTCACGCACGTCTTCCCGGTTGCGATGGCGCGACCGGTCCGAGTGAGTTCCCGTTCGGGTCGATGCAGTGACCCGTTCGGGGAGGGATGACATGGCCAGCAAGAATCTCTATGTGGGGAACCTGCCGTTCAGCACAACGCAGCAGGAGTTGGAGCAACTGTTCGGGCAGTACGGCACGGTCACCAAGGCCCAGGTGATTACGGACCGGGAAACCGGTCGTAGCCGCGGGTTCGGGTTCGTCGAAATGTCCAGCGGAGCCGACGAGGCAATCGCCGCGATGAACGGCGCCGAGTACCAGGGCCGCCGGCTCACGGTGAACGAAGCCAAGCCGCGTGAAGAGCGCCCGCGTGGTGGCGGAGGCGGTGGCGGCTACGGTGGTGGGGGCTATGGTGGAGGCGGTGGCGGCCGTCGCGGAGGCGGTGGCGGCTACGGCGGTGGCGGTGGCTACGGTGGTGGCAACCGCTACTAAACTCCTCGCCTTGATCGACATCTGATGAGCTAACCACGCGGCCGACCCGAAACCCCGGGCCGGCCGCACGCATTTCGTCACGAGCCACGCCTCGTTCACAACACGCTACACCATTTCTGCCCGCGCTCTATTCTGCCGGTAGCCCTTCCGGGAGGTACACTTAATGGCGGAGAAACTATCACGCGAAGAAATGCGCGAACTCGTCACTCGCATCTACCGAGCCAAGGGAACTGGAGAGGCCGCCGCCGCGGACATCGCGCTCTTCCGCGCGAACTGTGTTCACCCGTCGGGGATCGACATCATGTTCTGGCCCGAACTGGTGCCAGAACTGGCTGGCCGCGTGCCCACGGTCGAAGAAGTGGTGGACTTGGCGATGAAGGGCGGCGGGAACGACTTGTAAACGCTCCATTGTTGCCGTGTTTTCAGCCCGAAGGGCTGGGACAACGTAGCCCAGGGCAGCGCCCTGGGTGCCAGAGAGAATGACTGGGTAGCCTGAAAGGCTGCGACAAACAGAGCTGTCCCAGGCTTTCAGCCTGGAAGAGAAAACCGACAACTCATCCAGGGCGTTGCCCTGGGCTATGTTGTCCCAGCCCTTCGGGCTGAAGATCGCGGCTGATGACCAACCACCTGCCAACATCGTGGAATCCGAAACAAGACGTTAAACTAACCAACCTCGAGCAAGAATTCTGGAACTGCCGGTGCGGAAGGTGCGATGATGGCGTTCAACCGAACCGAAGTGGCTGTGTTGCTTGCGGCATGCCATCGGCGATGCTGCATTTGCCATCGGTTCTGCGGCGTTAAGATCGAAACGGACCACATTCAACCGGCCGCAGATGAGGGCGACGACAATATCGCAAACGCAATTCCGGTCTGCTTCGACTGCCACGCTGAGATTCACACCTACAACGACAAACATCCTCGCGGACGGAAGTTCACCCCAGAAGAACTGGTTAAGCACAAAGAGCAGTGGCTGAAGATGTGCGCTGAACAACCGATAGTTGCGCTCTTGCGTTCGGACGATTCGGATGGCGAGGTCGGGCCACTTCAGGCGCTCGTGGACGAAATCGAATTTAATATCGCGGTTGCGCAGTCCACGGCGTCAGGTGATGTCGGGTGTCCGTTTCGGGATGATCAATTTTCGAGAGCGATTCGCACGGGTTCACTTGCTCTTCTCGCTCAAGACCTCAAAACAGCGCTGATTGACGCCCACGTCGCCGTCGGCAGAGCGAATACCGTGGCAGTCGCCGCTGCAACGAAACGAGCGGGCGGAGTTTCTCGATCAGTGGTGGGTGTCCGTGGTTCCTCTCCTGCTGAAGCCGCAGACGATTGCGTGTGCTGCCTTGAGCGAGCCCACCAGCTACTGTTGAGGTTCCTGGGGCATGAAAGCACAAGCGCCTGACCCGGTGATTGCCGACGCCCGCCACTGGTATCTCACCCCACCAGTTCCTTGATTGGTTCGCCTTCGCTTCGGCGGAAGGTGCGGCCGATGGAACTGCGGAATGTCTTCTCCCAGTTGATGCCAAGAGCCTTGAGTACCGTTGCGTGTAAGTTCGCCACCGGCTGCTTGTC
>JAKEEV010000620.1 GCA_022616395.1 Planctomycetia bacterium
ACGAACTTCTCGGTCTTGGCGTCGAACTTCAGCATCCGGCCGACGCGGAGATTCTTGCCGTTGAACTTGATGCCGCGGTCCTTGAGGTGGTCGGCCATGCGCGTCAGCGCGTCGGTGGCGAACTCGTTGCCCGCGACCTTCGCCAGCTTCGGGTCATAGGTTTCATCGGTGCCGAGCTTGTGGCTGATGTGCCCGAGGTGGCACAGACCGCTGGAGATGTGTCCCACTTCGATGTCCGCGTGCAGGTCTTCGATTTTTCGGCTGCGCACAGCAGCGATGAAGTTGCCGAAGTGGTCGCCGGTGGAGAGCTTCACCGTCTCGACCTTCGGCAGCGGTTCGCCATCGCCCTTGCCGCCCTTGAAGAACTTGTTGTTGGCAACGATTCCGTCCTCGAAGTGCAGGACGTTATCAACGCCGTTGCTGCGGAATGGCGGCGACTTCAGCCCGCGTGTCTCGAAGATGAGGAGCGTGCCGTCGAAGTCCATCACCGTGACTTGCGTGTTCGGCGTCTGCCCCTGATCGTTGTTCGCGTATCGCCCGCCAAAGCTGATGACGCTCTTGGGCCACGTCGCGCCGGGAATCAGCCAGCGGGCTTTATCCATTTCGTGAACGCCCTGGTTGCCCATGTCGCCGTTGCCGAAATCCCAGAACCAGTGCCAGCGGTAGTGAACGAGGTTCTCGTGATATGGCTGTTCCTGCGCTGGCCCCAGCCAGATGTTGAAGTCCAGTTCGCTTGGAGGAGCTTTCGTGGGCTTGGTGCCGATGTCTCCGCGCGTGCTGTGGCTCGGCTTGCCGTCCTTGCTGAGACCGTCCTTGTAGCAGAGACCACGCGATACGAGCAGCTTGCCGAGCTTGCCGGACTTCACGACCGCCGCGAGGTTCGCCCACCCCTGACTGCTGCGGCTCTGCGTGCCGTGCTGAACGATCCGCTTGTGCTTGCGAGCCATCTCCACCGCGATGCGGCCTTCAAAGATATTGTGCGAACACGGCTTCTCCACATAAACATCCTTGCCCGCTTCGCAGGCCCAGATTGTCATGAGCGAGTGCCAGTGGTTCGGGGTCGCGATGGAGACCGCGTCCACGTTCTTGTCTTCGAGCACTTTGCGGATGTCTTGCTCGCAGGCCGCAACCGGCACCTTTGCCGTGGCGAGTTTGTCGAGTTGCTTCTTGTACGTCCGCTTGTCCGGATCCACGAGATATGCGATCTCGACGTTTTGCATCTTGCTGAACGAATCGACGTGGTTCCCTCCGCGGCCGTTGATGCCGGCGACCGCGATGCGGATTGTGTCGTTTGCGCCCAGCACTTTGCCTGATGACTTGGTGCCGGCGATGGTGACGCTCGCGGCAGCGGCGAGTGAGGAATGAAGGAACTTGCGGCGAGTAATGCGAGCCACGGGAGAAGCCCTCCGGCAGTGGTGGAAGGGGAGAGAAGGCGAATGACTGAACGATACCCGCACGCGAATGGAATCGCAAACGGTTTTGGGAAGCCCGGATCGGGTACGTATGACCACCGCGGTCGGATATTCCGCGAGGTTTCGCTGAAACTTCATTCGCCGTTTGCCAGCTCGCGACGGCAAGATAATGTGGGAGTCGCCGCGTCGGTTCTCCATTGAAAGGCTTCTCATGTCTCCACGCTGCCGCATCGCTATTGCGCTGTTCCTCGCGAGCCTTCTGGCGGTCGCCGCGTCGCTCTCTTCCGCACAGGAAGCGAAGAAGGAGGACCCGAAGAAGGAGCAGCCAACGAAGGAAGAGATTGAGAAGGCGAAGAAGGCCGCGGAGAAGGCCGCGGCCGCGCAGAAGGAGACATGGAAGCTCGTGTATCGGCCTACCTATGTGCCGGATCGCGTCATTCTGACGTGGAACGGCCCGCCCACAACCACGCAAGCAGTCACGTGGCGCACCGATACGACCGTGACGAAAGCTGAGGGGCAAATCGCGCTCTCCGAAGGCGGCCCAGGCTTCGATCCGCTCAGTTCCAAGACGCGACCGATTCCGGAGAAGACCAAGACCGTGCCGGGGAAGACTGAGTTCCTGAAATCGGACCTCTTCGAGGCCAACTATCACAGCGTCACCTTCACCGACCTGAAGCCGAAGACGCGATACGTCTATCGCGTCGGAGATGGAAAGAACTGGAGCGAGTGGTTCGAGTTCCGCACGGCGAGCGATCAGCCGGAGCCGCTGAGCTTCATCTACTTCGGCGATGCGCAGAACGAGGTGAAGTCGCACTGGTCGCGCGTGATTCGCGGAGCGTATTCGGATATGCCGAAGGCGAACTTCATCATCCACGCGGGCGACCTGATTAACCGCGCCAACGCCGACGGCGAATGGGGCGAATGGCATCAAGCCGCCGGGTGGATCAACGGCATGATTCCGAGCGTGCCCACACCGGGCAATCACGAGTACGCGGTCCCGACCGGTTCGGCCGCGAAGGTCGAGGGGAAGACCGAGGACGGCAAGGCACCGAAGAAGGATACCCGGCGCGTATTGAGTACGAACTGGCGACCGCAGTTCACGCTGCCGGAGAACGGCCCGCCGGGTCTCGAAGAGACTTGCTATTTCATCGACATTCAGGGCGTGCGGATCATCAGCTTGAACTCCAACGAGAAGCAGGAGGAACAGGCGAAGTGGGTGGAGCCGGTGCTCGCGAACAACCCGAACAAGTGGACCGTCGTCACGTTCCACCACCCGATCTATTCCACCGCGAGGGGCCGCGACAACAAGAAGCTTCGCGAACTGTGGCGCCCGGTGTTCGACAGGCACCCGCCGGATCTGGTGCTTCAAGGCCATGACCACACTTACGGCCGTAGCGGCGTGATGCGCGAAGACAATGTGCTCACCGGCGCGCGGCTGACCGACGAGCGGGGGACAGTGTACGTTGTCTCCGTGAGTGGGCCGAAGATGTACAAGCTTGATGAAAAGGCCAACTGGATGCAGTCAAAAGCGAGCGACACGCAACTCTATCAGCTCATCAAGATTGATGGCGACAACTTGCACTACGAAGCCCGCACCGCGAACGGATCGCTGTACGACTCCTTCGAGTTGAATAAGTCCGGGGAGAAGGTGGCCGATGTGGATCAACAAGCGCAGCCGGTCGCGGCCGGGCTGGGAACGACGACGTGGGTTGTCATTGGCGTCGTCGGTGGCGTGCTTGTGTTGCTGTTGGGGCGGATGTTGCTCCGGAAGGCCGCGGCGTGAAGTTTGGCGAACCCCGCAAGGGCAATCGGAGCCGCGACCGTGAGGGAGCGTGGAAGCGGAACTCTCAATCGCTCCCTGGCCAGTAGTTTCAAGATTGCCAGTTTTGCGAGCCTTCGGCTCGCCCGGCCTCAGAGAGGCTGGCTACAAACGCCCGGCCTCCGAGAGGCTGGCTACAACAGACGCAGAAATGCTCGCGCTTTCGCTTCTTTTGTAGCCGGCCTCTCTGAGGCCGGGCGAGGCACTTGTGCCTCGCAAATCCCCTCCTTGAAACTACTCTC
>JAKEEV010000621.1 GCA_022616395.1 Planctomycetia bacterium
CACTCACACTCGCACTCAGTTGGATTTCCGCCGTATTCCGCCACGCCGACCGCGCTGCTATTCTTCACTCACACCCGCACTCACACTCACACTGTTTCGAAATGCAATCGCTGTTCACCTTCACCTGTCCGCCGAGCACCTGCGGCTACTTGCCGGATCGGAACTGGTCGCTCACTTACGAGATCGTGGCTCAACTCACTCCAGCCGAGTACGAGGAGCGATTGAAGGCCGGGTGGAGGCGGTTTGGCTTCTCGCTTTTCAAGCCGACATGCCCCGCGTGTCAGATGTGTCAGTCGATTCGCGTGCCGGTGAACACATTCAAGCCGGATCGCAGCCAGAAGCGCGCGATGCGCGCCAACGACGGCGAGCTGAAACTTGTGATCGGCTTACCGAGTGTGACCGACGAGAAACTTGACCTCTATGACCGCTTCCACCATTCCCAGAGCGAACGCATCGGCTGGCCGGAGCACGGAGGAAAGGACGCGGCCGATTACGCCGAGTCGTTTGTCGATAACCCGATCATCACGCAGGAGTGGAGCTACTACCTCGGCGAGAAGCTCGTTGGTGTGGGATATGTGGATTGCGTGCCGGAGGGATTATCGGCGATTTACTTCTTCTACGATCCCGACGAGTGTCACCGTTCGCTTGGCACATTCAACGTGCTCTCCGTCATCCGGGCCGCGAAACAGTGGAAGCTCCCGCACGTGTACTTGGGTTATTTCGTCGAAGGGTGTCGCTCGCTGGAATACAAGGCCCGCTTCCGTCCGAATGAGGTGCTGAGCGCGAATGGAGAGTGGAGAGCGTTCCGGTGAGGTTGGTTCGCTGGCAATTGCTCAGTCGCTGAAGCCTTGCAACCGTGCCCAGTATCGGAATCGAGTGGCGAGGTCGTGCCAGCCGCCACCAGAGATCGGTTCGGATTCCAACCGCGACACGAACTGATCGATGTCGGCTTGCGTTGCGCCAGCCGAAAGCAATTGCAGCCAGCGCTGGGACAGCTCAATGCCGTTCTGCCAGTGTTGTTTGGGATGCGTGCGGTTCACCATCTCGAAATACGCGAGTATCTCCTGTGCCTCGACCGCCCAGAGTCTTTCCGCCATGCCGCCCTCGCTGCGAATCGCCTGAGGCAAACCAACTGGCGAGCCTCACGAAGCAACCCTACTCCACTCGCATCGGTCATGCAAGCGATGGAGCCGTTCACTGTTGGTCGCGGAGCAAAGGTTGCTTCGTGTACTGTGACGGCACGGACACGACAGGATCGAAGAGCGCCACGCGACTCTGTCGGCGACCCACGACGCGAACATAGCCGAAGTAGTCTCCGCGATCAGCTTCAAGCGCCTTGATTTCCACTTCATTGGCGGGAGCGACTACCTTCAGCCAGTCGAGCCAGCGTTGCCAGCCGTCGGGCATGGTGTCGGCCAGTTCGATGTCCAGAATGCCCGTGCGTTCCCAGTGTCGGCGCCACCAACCTGCCGAATGCAGACACCACGGCTGATCCTGCTCCCACCACGCGCGAAGATGTTCGGGCGGCGAACCTTCGACTTCCCGCAACATCGCGGCACCCGCGATTGCCACGCAACCGCCTGGCTTCACGAACCGCGCGAGGTAGGGCAGATACAGGTCGTCCGTGCCGTAGTAGAAGAAGGAATCGATGGACACGATGGCGTCGAAGAACTCCGCGGCGAACGGCAGCGATCGGGCGTCCGAGTGGATTGGAAACACGCTGGCTTCGACGCCGGCATCGCGAATGCGCTGGAGATTCTCCGAGGCGCTGAACCACAGGTCCGTGGCCCAAACCTGCACGCCAAATTCGCGCTGCAAGAAGATCGACGAAGCAGCCCGTCCGCAGCTGAGATCGAGTACGCGCATGCCGGGCCGCAATTCCAGAACTGTCGTGAGCCACTCAGTTAGCCACAGAGAATTGGCCCCTCCGCTGACGCTGGCGAGCACCCATTCGGGGTGATATTGCGAAGCTCGAGGAAATTGCTCGCAGACCAACCGCGTGTCGGAGGGCATGTGGATCTCTTGTCGCACGAGGGAAGTGAAGTTGACTGGTTGTGCGACAGCCGCCGGGCGCGAAAGGTTCGCGCCCGGCCGCTCGTGTGGCGAGTTACTTCACGACTTCCTGCTTCTTGAGGAACTCGAGGAGCGCTGCGTTCACTTCCTTTGGCTTCTCCATGAACAGGAAGTGACCCACTCCATCAAACTCGCGGTAGTCCAGTTCCGGCACCACCTTCTTGACGAACTTCTTGTAGTCCTCGGTCCAGAACGGCGACTTGGCCATCAGCGCTTGAGCCGGCACCTTCACCGGGTCATCCTTCCACAACTTCGCGTCCATCATCTTGTGCATCGAATTGACCGCGACTCGCGGGTCGACGTCCGAAACGAGCTTTTCAATTCGCTTGCGAACCTCCGGCGGCGTGTCGGCCGGTAACATGCTGGCGATGAACTTCGGCGCGGTTTCCTTGAACGTCTCCTCCTTGAACATGGACATGAACTTCTCGATCACGGCCGGGTCGTCGCTGAATGGCTTCAGTGCTCCGTCCACGAACACAAGCGCTTTGGTCTTGTCTGGATAGAGCCGGTAGAACTGCCTCACGACCGGAGTGCCCATGCTGTGACCGACCAGCACCGCCTTCTCAACACCCGCGTCTTCCATCACCGCATTCACGCCCTTCGCGAATACGTCCATTGTGTAGTCGATCTTCGGCTTGTCGCTTTTGCCGTAGCCCGGCAGGTCGATGAAGAGCATGCGTGTTTTGCCATCGAGAGCCGCGGCCTGCTTGTCCCACACCGTAAGATCGCAGCACCAGCCGTGAACGAACACCACGGCTGTCTTCCCCTCGCCGAGGTTCTTGTAGTGAATGCGATTCTTGTCGTGCTTGGCGAACGTCGAGGGGGCTTTCTCCAACACATCCGGTTCGGCCGCGCTCATCGTGGAAGTGAGAACAGCGACAACGAGCGCTGAGATGGTGAATCGGGACATGGTTTCTCCATTGGGACTTCGAGGACGCAGTTTCGTGCGGCTCGACAAGCGGACGACGCGACGACATCCTACACCCTCACGTTGCGTGAGGGGCAAGGGGTGTTTCCAAGAAAATGGGAGAATGTTACGGGGCGAGTGTGGAGCCAACGCCAATGAGTCGGCTTCGTCAGCTTGGCCCAAGTTCGCGGACGACTTCGCGGTCGTCGAGGATGTGCATCGGGCGCTTGTTGTGGTCGGGGATCGTTATTGAAGGATCGATGCCGAGGTGTTCGTAGAGGTTCGCCAGCACGTTGCTCGGTGTGTAAGGAGTTCCCTTCGACCGCCCGCCATGAGCATCCGTTTCGCCAATCACTTGCCCGACCTTGAATCCGCCTCCTGCAACGACCGCGGCTCCGGCTTCGGGCCAGTGGTCGCGGCCATCACCGCGCGAAATCTTTGGAGCGCGCCCGAACTCGCCCCACATCACCACCGCGACATCCTTCTCCAGTCCGCGGTCGTACAGATCAGTGATGAGCGCATGGAAGCCCTGATCGAGTTGCGGGAGTTGAGCCTTGTGGTCGATGAAGTTCTTCTCGTGCGTGTCCCAGTCTCCCACTTTGAGCGTGACCACCGATACGCCCGCCTCGACTAGCCGACGAGCCATCAGGAAGTGTTCGCAGAA
>JAKEEV010000622.1 GCA_022616395.1 Planctomycetia bacterium
GCTCTGTTCCGCGAGAAGCTCGACGCCATCGAGCGCGACCGCTACGTCCGGGCGGTTGTGTTGCGGGTGAACAGCCCTGGCGGTGGGGTTGCCGCGTGTATCTCGATGAGACGCGATCTGGAGCGATTCAAGGAACGCACGAAACTCCCCGTCGTGGCCTGCCTCATGGACACCGCGGCCGGAGGAGCCTACTACATTGCATCCGCCGCCGATCAGGTCGTGGCCGGGCAAGCGAGCGTGACCGGAGGCATTGGAGTGATTCTCAACCTGTTCAACCTTCGCGACCTGATGGGGCAGTTCAACGTGATCCCGCAGGGAGTCAAGGCTGGCGAACTATCGGATATTGGAACTTCGGCCCGCGCGCTGACCCCCGAAGAGCGCGCGCTGCTTCAACGAATGGCCGATGAGTTCCACCTCCAGATGCAAACCGACATCAAGCGCACGCGCCCGACTATCACCCCCGACGGCGGAACAACCTTCGACGGCCGAATCTTCACCGCGTCTCAGGCGAAGACGCGCGGACTGGTCGATCACATTGGCGACCTGGACGAAGCAATTTTGATCGCCTGGCAACTGGCTTGCCCCGCTGGAACTCAAGCGGTCATGCTGGGTCGGCCGGAAGTCGTGATGTATCGCAGAACGAATGACCCAGCGCGCTCCATCTACGCGGTCACGGCCAATATCCCGCTTCAGGGAGCTGGTTTACTCCCGAACTTGCCCGGCCTCGATCGAGCCAAGATGCCGACGTTCCTCTCGGTGTGGCAACCGGAACTCACACTGGAGAAACTCGGGGGCAAGTGACGGAAAGCGCGGAACGTGGAACGCGGAGTGCGGAACGGGGAATACAACAGAAAGCGCGGAGCGGAGGATATCCGAGTCCTTGCTCGATGGTTTTCGTTCCGCGTTCCGCGCTCCACGTTCCGCGCTCGACAAGAGATGTTCACCAACCAGCACCACCTTCGGCATCTGCTTCGACCGGATCAATACGTTTCGGTCGAACAGCACCGAGCCGAGTTGCGTCACGTCTTCCAGCCCGCCTGGCATCCGCTGGCGACGATTCACGATCTCGCCAAGCCGGGCGACTTTCTCAGTTTCGAGTTATTTGAAACACCCATCCTGATGCGGAACTGCGATGGCGAGGTGTGCGCGTTTCTCAACGTCTGCCC
>JAKEEV010000623.1 GCA_022616395.1 Planctomycetia bacterium
GAGGGTATGCGATCACCGAATGCATCGTTGATACCGGTTCGCCCTACAGTATTATCTCGGATGCGCTCTGGAAGCATTTCAAACCCGGCGTTGTCACTCCGTTGCCGTTCGATCCGCGGACTCCCCAGCGACATCGCGTGATCGCGGTCGCGGGTGGTCGCTATCCGTTCACCCTCGGCCAACTCACACTTCAACTCGAAGATAGCGACCACACGATTCTGCCCATCACGATCATCGCGCAGTTGATTCAGGACAACGGGCGGCTTCCGATGGCGTTGACGCTTGGTCTTCGCGGTGGGTTTCTCGAAGGGAGGAAGTTACTCGCTGAGCCGGACGCGACTTTACCGTTTGGGCAAATCTGGACGATTACTCAGCCGTGAGTTATTCATTCGGGCGTGAAAGCACCGTTGCCACTCCGAACATTTACTGCCAGTCCTGAACGCGGTTTTCCTATTCTTCCCGAAGCGCCGCGCTCCTTTAAACTGTGAACTACACTTCTGCCGATGACCCTCGCCCGGTCAGGCGGAGCCGCGACACAGTGGCCACCAAAACTCGCCTACCCCAACTCCGCAACCCGTTCCTCAACGCGGTTCGCAAGAGCGGGTTGTTGACCCCAGACGACCTGATCGCGGTCCTGGTTCAGGCCAACATCGACCCGGCGACCGCCGAGCCGCTTCAGATTGCCTCTCTGCTTGTGAAAAAGAAGTTGCTCACCAAGTACCAGGCGATGCAGTTGCTCAACGGACGCACGCAGGGTTTTGTGCTGGGGAACTACCGAATCCTCGACGGCATTCGGCAGGATCGCGTCGGGTTGGTGTTCAAGGCCGAAGAGACGAACTCCGGGAAGTTGGTCGCGGTGAAGGTGCTCCCGTGCGAGCGTGTCTCGGACCCGACCATCCTCAAAGCGTTCGTGTCGGAGGTGCGCGCAGCGTCCAAGGTGACTCACCCAGCGCTGACCCGCGTCCTCGACATGGGCTACTGGCAGGGAACGCATTTCGTGGTGTCGGAGCATGTCCCCGGCCCGATGCTCGACAAGGTGGTTGCCGAAAAGGGACCGCTCCCACCGACGGTTGCGGCTCAGTTGGTTGCTCAGGCCGCGGTCGGCCTGATGGCTGCTCACGACTGCGGATTGATTCACCGAGACGTGAAACCGGGAAACCTGGGCGTGCTCCCCGGTCGGCAGGTGAAGTTGATTGACCTGGGACTGACCCACATGTTGGAAAGCCCCTGGGCGCGCGTCACCAAGCGAATCAACACGAAGGAATACGCGGAAGAAATCGCCCACATCGCGCCCGAACAAGCCTGGGGATGCGAACAGGACGCGCGGAGTGATGTCTACAGCCTCGGCTCGACGTTCTACTACCTTCTCACTGGCGCGGTGCCCTTCCCCGGACTGGCTCCGGAGATGATGGCCGAGCGACAGATTCGCGGAGTGCCGTCGCCAGCGCGCATTCGACAGGGGATTCCGAAGGAACTCGATACGATCGTGCAGAAGATGGGCGCGAAGGATCCGCATGTTCGCTATCAAAGCGCCCGCGACGTCGTGAAGGCACTTCACTCGTGGTTGCCGATCGCGCAGTGGCAGGCGCTGGGCATCTCCGCCGAACAACCGAAACTTCCCGATGTGGCCAGCACCTCTCTGGCAATGCCGGCTCTGGGCAAGTCCAAGAAGAAAGCTCCCTCGTCCAAAGAACCGTCCGAGAAGGGCGGCTTCTTCGCGTTCATTCGCAGGCTCTTCGGCCGCTGAGTTCTTGTTCTCGAATCACTCCCAAACCCCGCGCATCACTCATACCA
>JAKEEV010000624.1 GCA_022616395.1 Planctomycetia bacterium
GAAGGTGCTCACCGAGCCAAAGGCGTCAGAGTTCGCCATTACCGACGCGATGGAACTTCAACCGCGTAACTCCTATGAACAATGACGAAACAGGACCGGTCTTTCCTTCGTCATTCGTCATTTGGTGTTGGTCATTCATTGGTCATTGGTCATTGGTCATTGGTGGGGCATTCCGAAGGTGGTGGGTCATTAGGAATTCCCGCGAAGCGGGTTCACGCCGGTTGCAGTTGCGGAACAGAGTCAGTTTCAGGCGGAACGATGCGGCTCTGGAACGCCTCGGCTACCTTTTTGCGACTCGGTAACAGAAACAGCCGACGAAGCGTATTTGGCCCAGCACCACACGCCCGGAACAGCGTGGCAAGCATCAGCCGCAAGTCGAGCAGCAAGTTTTTGTGTTCCACATAGTACAGGTCATACACGACCTTGTAGCGCACGCTCGTCACGTCGGTGTCATAGGGTAGTTGCACTTGCGCCAGGCCAGTTACACCAGGCTTCACTCGCAGACGGTGGCGCTAACCGGGCACGAGATGATCCAGTCCCTTCGATTGAATCACTTCGGGCCGTTCGGGTCGCGGGCCAACGAGACTCATCTGACCCAGAAGCATGTTGAAGAGTTGCGGCAGTTCATCGATGTGCGTCACGCGCAGGAATCGCCCGACCGGGAAGACTCGTTTGTCTTCCTTTTCCGACCACTTGATCCCGGAAACGGCCTCACAGTTGGTGCGCATCGTGCGAATCTTGATGATCTTGTACTTCCGGCCGTTCAACCCGACTCGCGTTTGCGTGTAGAAGACGGGACCGGGTGAAGTGAGCTTCACGGCAATCGCGGCCAACCCGATGAGCAGAAGCGCAAAGGGCAGCAGGGCCAGAGCAACAACGAAATCCAGCGTGGTCTTCGCGGCGGTGTACCAGCCGAGTTCGTCCGGCAAGTTCACGAGCGACTCGGCCGCAATGCGGTCGATCTCCGGCCACGGCTCGCAGGCGGGTTGGGGCGAGCGCGTGGGCGAGGGCATTGGCAATCTGGGCGCGGTATTCATTCCAAATCGGTCTTTCGTAGGACAGGCTTCTAGCCTGTCATTGCTTCAGACAGGTGTCCAGCCTGTCCTACGAGGCTGTCAGCGCTTTGTTGACTTCCGGCAGGAAGTCAACAAGGAAGTCGTGAATCGGGTCCGGTGCGGGTCCGCGAGTCGTATCGACCGGACGTTCAGTCTGAACAACATAGAGTTTGTACAGCGCCGCTTGCAAAGCGAACTCCCCCCGCGGGTTTGTTGACGCTTGCCAGTCTCCGTCAACTCCCCACATCCAGCAGACTCGGAGCGGGTCAGATGGCGGAGTTTGTCGTTCAAACAGCACGGACCAGTAAGTCGCCGAGCCGTTGTTGGGCAGAGCAACGGTCTTGCGGGTCGGATTTCCGCTCATGGAAAATCCGTTCCCCGCGTAACACACTTCCGGCGTGTGTGCCGCGATTGGTCCGGCGGGACCGCACAGGAGCAGTACGCTCACCTGCGCGCCGGTCTTTCGGTTTGTGTAAGTTCGCGATACATGCCCCGCGGCCTCCGCGATCCGGAGAACTTTCGGTTCGATGGGGACATCGGTTCCGGTCCAGTCTCCGAATGAGCGCGGAACACCATCGAGCTTCGCCGCGGCAACGCGCACGTCTTCCGATGTGCCCCATCGGTTCGACCGCACGCCTTCAACAACCGCGGCCGCAGCCAGGCCAGCAACCGCGATCACGATGACTAACCAGCGGGACATGGGCAATCCAAGTCTGCGCCGAGGCGAGTGCTCGTCAGAGCCGCGACCGTGAGGGAGCGGTATTGCTTCACCCGCTCCCTCACGGTCGCGGCTCTGACGGAATCACGCCGGCAGTTGCTTCACGTAGTTGTAGCCGTAGGAGTATGTGTCCTGCTTGATGCCGTTGACCACCGCGCCGACCAGCGGGATGTTCAGTTGGTGCAACTTCTCGGAAGCCGTCATCACCTTCGGCAACTGGCTGATGTCCTGCATGATCGAGAACACCACGCCGTCAACGTGCTGACCGATCAGAAGAGCATCCGCGACCGGCAACACCGGGCAACTATCCACAATGACGAAGTCGAATTGCCCGCGCAGTCGGTTGAAGAGTGTCTCCAGCGGATGGCCCTGAGCGATGGCGGCGATGGTGGTGTGCGAACACTGGCCCGCGGTGATGACCCAGAGGTTCGGCACCGCGGTCGCCTGGACCGCCTCGCTCACGTCCACCTCTTGCCGCAACACTTCGGACACTCCCGGCCCAAGCGG
The DNA here is from genome assembly GCA_022616395.1 of Planctomycetia bacterium. Taxonomy (GTDB): domain Bacteria; phylum Planctomycetota; class Planctomycetia; order Gemmatales; family Gemmataceae; genus Gemmata. The sequence continues at coordinate 2,281 of JAKEEV010000624.1, forward strand.
TAACTCGAAGAGCTTCTGAATCGATGGATTGCGCAAGTCGCAGTCCACGATGAGCGTCCGCATCCCGGCCGTGGCCATGCTGCTGGCAAGCTGGCTGGCGAGCGAGGTCTTCCCTTCTCCCTGAGTGGCGCTGGTCACCATTACGACTTGCATTGACTGACTGCGCGCGGTGTGCAAGAGCATCGTGCGCGTGGAATTGATCGCCTCGTTGAGAACGAACCGCCAGTTTGCTCCGCTGGCTTCAGCCGCGCGGAGGTTGGCCCGGCTGGGGAACGCGGGTACGGTTCCGATGACGCGCATCCCAAGTTCGCCCACGACTTGCTCGACGCCATCGACCCGGCGCGTTCGCCATTCCAGGAACGCGACCAGGAGAATCGCTCCGAAGATTGCGACGAAGCCGCTTGCTGCCGAAAGCGCGATCTTGCGGTTGAGGTTGTTGTTCGGAATCGCTTCGGGTGATCCGCGCATGGTCACGCGGGCGTCGAGTTCCTTCTGCACACGCAGTTGGGCGAGGTGCGAGTTGATCTTGTCGAGTGTATCGCGCTGAGGTTGAAGAGCCTTGCGCATCGCTTCAATGTTCAGCCCTCCCCCAACTCCGACATCAATCAGTTTCTTGTAAGCGTCCCGCTCGGCCTTCAGTCCGTCACGGTCTTCCCTGGCGATCTGGATGTCTGTCTCCAACCGCGCGACTCGTTGTTGCCTCTGGGCGGTCTCAATGGCACGCGCGACCTCAATCGCTTCGGTTGTCGCGAGCTTCTTCGCCTCCTCATACTCCTTGAAGAGCTTGTCCACCTTTGCCTTGAGTTCCACGATCAGCGGGACTGTCTCATCGCCCCCTGCTGTCTTCAGCTCGCGATCATACCGATCCTTCTCGGTATTCCAGGCGGTGAGAGCCTTCACCACACGCGGATCAGAGCGAATCGCCTGGTTCACGAGCACCGGATCGGGCATCGCCTTGGGGTTCTTGTCCTCCAGTTGTTGCCTCAGCACCTTCACTTCCGATTCCATCCGCCCGATGTCGCGTGTCACGCGGTTGTACTCGCCGTCGGCAGTGATGTACTTCGCCTGAAGTTCCGCCAGGCGTCGGGCGTTGTCTTCTCCGCCGGTCGTGCTGCTTGCGATTCCGCGCAATTCAATCCGTTTCTCCTCTGATTCGATTTCCAGCCTCAGTGATTCGGCGAGCCTGTCGAGTTTCTTCACTTCATCGTCGCGCTGTCGGCGGTCGAACAAGGTGGCATCGTCGATGTAGCGCTTGACGAGGTGATCGAGAATCACCTTCATGTCATCAAGATGATTGCCGGTGAGGGTTACTTCGAGAATATCATCGGCGACCACGGTCACCTTGAGCTGGTCTTCGATCAACTGCACGGGGTCGTCGGATTGCTTGACCATATTGAGACTGGCGACGGCAGGATCGGCGAGCGTGCGGGTGATGAGGTCGCGTGTCTTCAGGAGGAAGATTTGGTGTCTGCGATACGCAGCGAAATCTTCCTGATTGCGGTTAACGAACTCGACTCCCTTCGGACGCAACTGAACGAGAGCGCGGGCCTGATGCTTGCCGGCTGGCATCGTCATCCACGCGACCACAACCGCAATCGCGGCGACCAGCACGCCGAGGAATGTTCCCAACACCCAGCGCCGACGAAAGGCGTTGAATAAGCCCCTCGCGGTGGGCGTTGCCGAACCCGCGGGCGTCGGCGTGTTGGGCTGGTTGGTGGAACTGAACGGAGCAGGCGCAACGGGTGCCGGAACGCCACTTCTTGATTGAGCGAAGGGCGAAGGAGGAATGGCCGGCAGGTCGCCAGCGGACGGACGGGGCATCTTCGGTGGTCTCCGGCGAGTCGGCTCGGGATCGCCAGTCGGCTTGTGATTGGGACAAGTCGAGGGCGAGAATGGCTTGGGGCCAAGCCCGGAGCCGGGACCAAGTGCTTGTCTCGGGCTGAAGATTCAGTCCAGAGTTACCAATTTCAACTCTAGCACGCAACGTGCCGGATTCTACTCCGGACGCGGGCGCATTTTTGCTTATTTGCCGGGAACTCCCTTCTCGCGGAAATTGCGGGAGTTCAAGGCGAGAGCGAGTCGGGAGCTATTTTCGCGTACCATCTGAATGAATCAGCGGGACGCGCGAGGCGCAGACAGCGGATTACACCCGCTAACTCGACTTTACGAGCCTCCGCCGCTTCCTCAGTCTACCGGGTTCACACACAGTCAGGGAAGGGCACAAGGCAAACTGGCTCGTTGTGCAGGGGAAGTGGAAAGGGGGGCGGGTTTTCTTGGACCGGCAATCCGGGAATGCCGATTAAATCGGTTGACGCGGGTAAACCGCATGTAAGGGGACACTCTGGTTATCAGCAAAGTCCACGCAAACTCTGAGTTCCATGAAAAAAGGAGCCAAGCGATGGCACGCCGGCGCATCGGGAGTGGCTTGATTGCTGTCGCTGTCCTTGCTGGCTTCACCGGCGGCCTGGGTTGCCATCACGCCGGGGATTTCACGGCCGAGCGCGACTGTTGCAAACCGCCCGACTTCAACTGCTGTAACATCCCAAATGTGCAGGTGCCGAAGGAGTTGAACAAGATCAGCCTTCCTCCGTACATCGTTGAGACCCCGGATGTGCTTCAGATCGACGCCATTCGAGTCATTCCGCTCCCCCCGCACCGACTGGAACCGCTCGACGTGCTTTATCTGACCGCTGAGAACGACTTCGAGACAGCCCGGCTCGCGGGTCTTTATCCGATTGACCCGGACGGGACAATCAACCTCGGTCAACGGTATGGCGGAACGGTTCGAGTCGCGGAACTGACGGTCGAGGAGGCTCAGAAGGTCATCCAGGACAAGGTGAGGAACGTCGGTGGGGCGAAGCAAGCGGTGGTGACCGCGTCTTTAGCTCAGTCACGAGGAGTGCAGCAGATTTCCGGTCAGCATCTCATCCGGCCCGACGGTACCGTCAGCCTCGGCTCTTACGGGAGCGTTTACGTTGCGGGGCTGAGTCTGGCGCAAGTTAAGCAGACGATTGAAGCTCACTTATCGAAGTACCTCTACAAGCCGGAAGTGGCGGTGGATGTGTACGCTTACAACAGCAAGTTTTACTACGTGGTCACCGACTTCGCGGGCAATGGCGAGCAAGTCACGCGCCTGCCGCACACGGGGAACGAGACAGTTCTTGATGCGATTTCGCTCATTGGCGGGCTGTCTGCCGTGTCGAGCAAGAAAATCTGGGTGGCGCGGCCCTCGCCGACCGAGTGCGGCAACGATCAGGTGTTGCCGGTGGACTGGTGCGGGATCACACGCAGAGGACAGGTGAAAACAAACTACCAGCTCATGCCGTTCGATCGGGTGTATATCCTGTCGCAACCGCTGACGAAGTTCGACACGTATCTGGGCCGCGTACTCGCTCCGGTTCAGCGGGCGATGGGTATCGCTCTGCTTTACGGGAGCATTCAGAACCAGTTCCGCAATCAGGGGAATAATAACGTCGGCTTCGTGGCTCCGATTTTGCCATGACGAC
>JAKEEV010000625.1 GCA_022616395.1 Planctomycetia bacterium
AAATCGTGCCTCATTCCGAAGTCATGTTCGCTTATAACGCGGATGACCGTTTCATCGAGGGAGACGCCCGAGACAACGGACGAGCCGTTGTAGTAGGCCCCACCATCGAAAGCCGCCACTTGGAGATTCATGGAATCTCCAATGACAAGCGAGGGGGCGTGAACGAAATAGATCCGGTCAGCAGTCGAACCGAGCGTGCTCTCCGTCGCATCTCCGCCCGCGAAAGCTTTCTTCGCCTGCGTGGTTTTGAGAATGCGATGTCCGAGCAACCTCGGTTCGGGAAGCTGGAGACCGGCCATAAACGGCCCGTCCGTGTTGGTCCCCACGGTTCCGAAGATTCCCCAAAACACACGAGGTGCAACGATGAAGTAGCCGTTGTCCTCGTTGACATCAACGTCGCCCTCTTCAAGCAACTTGATAGCCTTCGTGTAGTCGGCTAGTTGCTGAGCGAAGGTCGTTCCAGCGTCCGCGAAGACGTTGGCCGCGTTCACCCGCCCAAAGATTCCGAGCGGCATGTTCGACAGACCGTTGCCCGCAAGGAAAGCAGCGTCCTCTTTCAGCGCCATCACGGCGAGAAGGTCTTCACGCACCATTGCGTCAATCTCGGGAGCCCCGAACCGGAGAAGCGAATTGCTCACCGGGGAAAGCGCCGTCAGCTTCTTAAAGCTGAGATTCACGGTACCAACCTCAAGCTGGCTAGCCGTGATGTTGGTGGATTCCGCAGAGTACGCCGCAGTAGCCGCAGCGGTCTGCTTGCGGAACTGGAGATTGCCGTTGGGCATCGGGAACACCCTTGCGATGGAACGAACTACCGCGCGCCCGCGAAGCAACTCGATGAACTCGGCCGCGACGGCAGGCGGAATCACAGAGCCCGCACCGGAGGGATTCCCAGCCGTCAGTGCTTTGTCCTCACGCCAGTTCTTCAGAGCCTTGACAACGGAATCCTCCGTTCCCCAAGCCCGCCCTGCCTCAAAGGCCGCGCGGTCAGGATCGCCCTTACCAAGCGCCAGAGCACGCGTGTACCGTGCGAAGGTGTTACCCTTCTCCGCGGCAGGCGTATTCAGCTCAGCCTTCTTCCGCTCCAGCTCAACAATGGCGGAAGCATAATCGTGGAGGCCCTGCGCCTTCTCAGCATAAGGCTTGATGGCCTCGTTGATGACGCTGGCGGCCTGTTCCGCTACCGCAGTCTTCACGACTTCGGC
>JAKEEV010000626.1 GCA_022616395.1 Planctomycetia bacterium
AAGAAAAAGAACAAGCCAACGCCGACCACCGCGTAAAGCACGTCCGCCAGAAGGAACTTCACGAATGAGTACCGGCTCGCTCCCGCGATCAGGAACACGCCTGTCCGAAGGGGAGGAAGGAAGCGCGCAAGAAGGAGAAGTTTGATTCCGTGCTGATTGAACTTGTGCTCGATTCGCTTTCGGCGCTCCACACTGAGCACCCACTGGACCCACCGAAACTCGAAGAGCTTCGGTCCCCACTTCCACCCAACGCCGTACAGAACGCAATCCGCGCAGACGATGCCGAGGCCGGTTGCAAACCACGCGAGCGACCAGTGAACTTCCGGGTGCAGAGCGTGAACGCTTGCCGCATAGAGGATGCCGGCTTCTTCGGGAGCGGGCGGAATGCCAATCCCGGTGAGGAATAGCCAGAAGAAGATTGATGCGTACCAGCCGAGTGCTTCCCCGGTCATGGGTTGCCTCCCGTCGAAATCAATCAACGGGGAGCATTTCCCGTTCCAATGAACCGGATGCGGTCAGGCAGTCACCTTCTGCTTCCGGCGCTTCAGTTCCTTCATCACTTCCGCGAATGAGCGCGTGTTGAACACATCATCCTTCCCCAGCCACCCGCGACGAGCAACTTGCACTCCGTATTTGTAAAGCACCAGTTCGCCCGTGCTGTGAGCATCGGGGTTAATCACAATAGGGATGCCGAGTTCTTTTGCGCGCTTGACGTGAATCCAGTCGAGGTCCAGGCGAGTCGGCTGGGCGTTGATCTCGATCATCTTGCCGTACTTCGCGGCGGTCTTCAGAACTTCGTCGAGGTTGATCTTGTACCCCTCGCGGCGCAGAAGCAACCGCCCGGTCGCATGACCGAGCATCGTGAGGGCCGGGTGCGAGAGAGCCTTGCACACACGTGCAGTCATCACCTCTTCGGTCATTCCGAAGACTGAGTGAACGCTGGCAACAACATAGTCGAAGCCCGCGAGTAGCTCGTCGTCGTAATCGAGTGAGCCGTCTTCGAGGATGTCTACCTCGGTGCCCTTGATGATCTGAACGCCTTCGAGCTTCTTGTTGAGTCGGTCGATCTCGGCCCATTGCTTGCGCACTGCTCCGGGAGGTAATCCACGGGCGATGGTCAGCGATTGCGAGTGATCCCCCACGCCGAAGTATTCGAGGCCCAGCCGCTTGGCCATGAGAGCCATTTCTTCGAGCGTGTGCGCTCCGTCGCTGTAAGTGGTGTGATTGTGGAAGACCCCGCGGATGTCGCGTTCTTCGATCAGAACAGGAATGGCTTTCTTCTCCCCAGCTTCGATCTCTCCGCGATCCTCGCGCATCTCTGGTGGGATGTACTCCAGACCAAGAGCCTTGAAAATCTCCGCTTCATCCTTGCACTTCACCGACTTCTTCTCGTTGGCGAGGGCGTATTCGTTGAGCGTCAGCTCGCGCTCGATGGCCCGCTGCCTCAATCGAATGTTGTGTTCCTTGCTTCCCGTGAAGTAGAGCAACGCAAACGGATACTGTTCATCCGTCACGACTCGCAAATCGGCCTGCATCGTCACCTTTTCGCCGTGGACATGCATCGCGGCGAGCACGCTCGACTTCGTCGGTCCTTGCGCGAGCACCTCTACAACTTCGGGCAGCTTCACGAAGGCATCCATGATGGGCTGAGCATCCTTGCTGCTCACGAGAATGTCGAGATCGGCGACTGTTTCCTTCCTTCTGCGCACACTGCCGCACAGTTCGGAGCGAATCACACCGGGGAACTCGCGAACTTGCTCCAGGAGTGCCGCTCCTAATCCCAATGCCAGATCGATTCGCACACGGCCGGCGATCTTGTCGAGGTGAGCGATCCCCGCGAGGATCTTCTGCTGAGTCTTGTCCCCGAAGCCCTTGAGCTTGGCCACTTCACCCGCTTCGCAGGCGAGTTTCAGTTTCTCGATGGTGTCGATTTGCAGGGTGTCGTAGAGCGCCTTCACCTTCTTCGGACCGAGTCCCTGAATGCGAAGCATCTGAACCAGGCCCGCGGGAAGCGAAGCCCGCAGGTCTTCCAGGTACGGGAGTTTTCCTGTTGTCACCAGCGTTGTGATTTTCAGCGAGAGAGCATCGCCGATTCCGCGAATCTCGCCGAGCTTGTTTTGCTCGATGAGTTCCTTGAGGTCGTCGGGAAGTTGCTGGATTGTCCGGGCCGCGTTGTGATAGGCGTTGCTTCGAAACGTGTTCTCGCCCTTGAGTTCCAGAAGCGTCCCGATCTCATTGAGTGCGTCCGCGACTTCATCCTTTGTCATGACAACGGCTCCTTGAGTTTGGTGCTCTGAGCATACCAAACCGAGAGCGCGAATGGGATGTTGGAGGTAGCGAACAGTGCGGCGTAAGGCCGCCGAGGGCTTTCAAACGAGCCGCGACCGCATGGGAGCGGGAGAGATACACCGCTCCCTTGCGGCCGCGGCTCGCAAATCGGCGGGCTGTCATGGACCGCGGGCCTCTGGCCCGCCAGTGACAAGCGGCCGGGACGGCCGCGGTCCAGACA
>JAKEEV010000627.1 GCA_022616395.1 Planctomycetia bacterium
CTTGCACTTGCACCTGCTCGGCGGTCGAGACATGACCTGGCCTCCGGGTTGAAACGATGACGGATTCCGAACTGCGTTCCGTGTTACTTGAACGAATCGCGAGCGTGCGTGCGCGAATCGCGGAGGCGTGTGCGCGTTCCAACCGCGACGCCGCTAGCGTCGTGTTGGTCGCGGTCACGAAGACGGTCTCTCCGCAAGTGGCCGCGATTGCGGCGGAACTTGGCTTAACTGATCTGGGCGAAAACCGGCCACAGGAGTTGTGGAAGAAAGCGGAAGCGGTGAAGGATGCGCGCTGGCATCTCATCGGGCACCTTCAACGGAACAAGCTTGAGCGCACCGTGCCGCTCGTGACTCTGATTCATTCTGTCGATAGCACGCGACTACTCGAATCACTCGATGCATTCGGCCGCAAGCGCGGTGCGCCTGTGCCGGTACTCTTCGAAGTGAACTGTAGCGGAGAGGTGAGCAAGAGCGGCTTCTCGCCCGCCGACATGCCCGCAGTGTGTGACAGCGCGGTGTCACTCGCTGGTGTGAGTGTTCGCGGGCTGATGACAATGGCGGCGTTCGTGGAAGACCCTCAAGCTACACGCCCAACATTCGCCATGCTGCGCGAGACGTGCGACTCGCTCCGCTCGCGCACCGGCCTTGCTCTCGATGAACTTTCGATGGGCATGAGCAACGATTTCGAGGTCGCGGTGGAAGAAGGCGCAACGCTCGTTCGCATCGGAACAACACTGTTTGAAAATCTCGGAGAAGAATAGCCACGGTCAGAAAAGACAGAAGGGCCACAAAAAAGCACAAAAGGCACAAAACGAAGACAAGAGCAAAGAGTTGAGTTCAATTCTTCTCTTCTGTATTCTTTTGTGCCTTTTGTGCTTTTTTGTGGCCATCTGCATTTAAACCACCAACTCTTCGCGGTCGGCGAGCCAGTCGGCCGGGATGCCGCTTCGCCCGACCGCCAGCGACACGATGCCGCCGACGATGGCGCAGTTGGTGTCGATGTCGCCACAGGCGCGAATCGTCTGGACGATTGCGCTCTGGTAGTCGTCCAAGTACTTCGCGGCGATCCACACGCAGAACGGCACCGTGTCCTGGCACGAGATATGACTTCCGTTGCCGAGTAGTCGCACAACGGGTTCCAGAGCCATGTCGAACGGTCGCACCGCGAATCCGTGGTCGAGCAGTCGCACGTCGGATTCGATGGAAAGATCGAAGGTGAACGTCGCGGAGCGTTCGATTCCCTTTCGCACGTCGCTTGGCGGTGTATGAGCAACAACAGTATCAATTAGCCCGCGTTTGGTTCCTTCGTCGGTTCGCAGGTCACGATTCTTCCACGCGTAAGCGCCAGCCACCGCCGCGGCGATTCCACCCGCGACGCCTTCCTTGTGAGCGTGCGTGATTTCCGCCGAGAGGCGCGCTTGTTCCGCGATCAGCGCGTAATCATCTTCCGCGAAGTATCCCGCCAGAGGAGCGATTCGCATAGCGCTTCCGTTGCCGAACGATCCTCCGGGAAACACTGCATCGGCCGCGATTCGCCATGCGCCTCCGGCCGCGATCTCCGCGAGCAATCGGTGAGCACCTGCACCGTATCCGCGCCACGGTTGGGCGCTGTACCGAGCCGCGAATCGCTTAGCGAGCGCGTCCTGGTCGATGCGGCCGTGCTCTTGCAGCACCTCAAAGATTCCGATTGCCATCGCGGAATCGTCTGTCCAGGGCCAGGGGCCGCGCGCGGTTGCACGCGGGTCTTCCTGGATCGCGTCCCAGTTCTCGTTGCGGAAACACGTCTCGCCGAGAGCATCGCCGACGGAAAGGCCATCGAGCGCAAGAGAAGCGCGTTCGATGCGAATGGAATGGTCAGGGGGGAGTGTCGTTTTCATAAATGGTAAGCTAACCGACACCTGACGGAAATGAAAGGTTCGGCGGTGGGCGTTTGGTTTTAGGCGAACCGCGAATGTGAATGAGCGGGTGTCAACTCCACCCGCTCATTCACATTCGCGGTTCGCCAACTGCCAACAACTCAAGGCACCCGAACAGCTTGAGTTGCTGATTCGCCAAAATCACGCGACTGTAACGGCTTGTTGCGGGCAATATGTATATGGCTGTTCTGTTTCGTTTCCGCAGGTTAGGATAGAGGCGATTCGACCGACCCCGGAGGAGCCACGATGCGCGACTTCCCGCAGCCGGCCGCTGTTTCATCCCCGACACACTCCCCCTCTCTCCCTCCCCCTCTCAAGCGTTGGCAGTTCCCCTGGCCGCTCGCGATTGCGCTGGCCTGTGGATGCGCGCTGGCGTGTGTGGCGTTCGATACGACAGGCGAACGCACTGCGCCCGAACGACCCGTCAGCCCAACACGCACAAGTCCGCTGGGCATGAAGCACCTCGGCGAGCTTGAACCGATCTCGCTGAATCGCTTCCTGGACGACAAGAAGGACGAAAAGCCGGACGAGAAGAAGAAAGTCGCGGCCCCAGAGTTGGACGGCGGGATCGCATGGCTGAACACCGGTGGGCCGCTCTCCCTCAAGAAAGATCTCAAGGGCAAGTTCGTCCTGCTCGACTTCTGGACGCTTTGCTGCATTAACTGCATTCACATCCTGCCGGACCTGGCGAAACTGGAGAAGAAGTACGCCAACGAACTGGTGGTCATCGGCGTGCATTCGCCCAAGTTCGACAACGAGAAAGAAACCGCCAGCATCCGCAAGGCGATTCTCCGCTACCAGATTGAACACCCGGTCGTGAATGACGCGGACCACAAGATCTGGGACCGCTACGAGATCTCCGCTTGGCCAACGTGGGTACTCATCGACCCGGAAGGGAACGTCGTGGGCTACACCGAGGGCGAGGGGAATTTTGAACTGCTGGACATCATCCTCACCAAGATGATCGAGGACCACAAGAAAAACAAGACGCTCAACGAGAAGCCGATTCGATTCGATCTGGCGAAGTTCCGCGAAGGCGGCGACACTCCGCTTTACTTCCCCGGCAAGGTGGTCGCCGACGAGAAAGGCAAGCGGCTCTTCATCGCCGATAGCACGCACCACCGGATCGTGATTACCGATCTGGATGGGAAGATGCTCGCGGTGGCAGGCAGTGGAACGCCCGGCAACGTGGATGGCGCGTTCGACAAGGCCCAGTTCGACGACCCGCAGGGCATGGCCTTCAATGGCGACCTGCTGTATGTGGCCGACCGCAAGAACCACACCATTCGCCAGCTCGATTTGAAGACGAACAGGGTCACGACAATAGCCGGAACAGGTGAACAAGCCGACCCCGATAATCGCCGACCTGCGCGACCGATGCCCGCCACGGAGTTCGGTCTGAACAGCCCCTGGGATTTGCATCTCGATGGCAATCAGCTCTACATCGCGATGGCCGGACATCACCAGATTTGGCTCCTCGACCTGAAGGAGAAAACGGTGATGTTGTTCGCTGGGAGCGGTCGCGAGAACATCGGAGACGGTGCTCTCCAAAAAGCAATGTTCGCCCAGCCAAGTGGCCTGACGAGCGACGGGAAATATTTGTATGTCGCGGACTGCGAGGTGAGCGCGCTTCGCAGGGTGCCGTTTGACCCGGAGGGCCAGGTGGAAACGCTTGTCGGCCGAGGACTGTTCGTCTTCGGTGATGTGGACGGACCGGGGCAAATTCCCGACGATCCGCTGGGGCTTAAAGGAGAAGCCCGCATCCAGCACGCGCTGGGCGTCGTGTATGTGGACGGCAAGCTCTATGTCGCGGACACCTACAACAGCAAGATCAAGGTGTTCGACCTGAAGAAGGGCGAACTGACAACGCTGGTGGGTGGCAATCCGATCGGCTGGGCCGGCCCAACAACCTTCAACGAACCAGCGGGCATCAGTTACGCGAACGGCAAGCTCTACGTCGCGGATACGAATGCCCACCGCATTCGTGTAGTTGATCTGGCAACGAAGGCCGTGACCACGTTACAACTCAAGGGCGTAAACCCTCCGCCGCCGCCGAAAGACATCGCCCCGAAGCCGCGAGAGAAGTGAGATTGTAGTCCTCACGCTCCGCGTGAGGACTACAATCGAAACCCGGAGCCTAATCCATGCCCCGCGTGTTTATGATTCTGTTGGCTCTGAGTGTCGCGGCTCTCTTGGCAGGGACACCCGGTTCCGCGAGAGGACAGAAGTGGTACGCGAAGGCCGTGAAGAAGGTCGAGGGGCGATTCACACCCGCGGAAGCCAAACCCGGCCAGACGGTGACTTTCTCGCTCACCATCGAACTCAACGAGGGCTATCACACCTATCCGACCAAGCAGCCGGACAAGATGGCCGCGGGGATGGCAAACCTCATCAAGTTTCCCGAACCCGGCTCGGTCATCTTCGTGGGCACTTTTGAAGACCCGAAGGGCTATCTCACGAAGGAAGAGCCAGCGCTTGGCATCAAGGAACTGCGTTACTACCCCGGCTCGGTCACATTTGCGCGCAAAGCAGTGGTTTCGCCGAAAGCAACTGCCGGTGCCACGAAGGTAAAACTGGCCACTTTCAGTCTGAGTGTCTGCAACAAGAACACCTGCTTCCCGCCCAAGACGATTCCCATCGAGGCCGCGTTGAAGATACTTGACGGCCCGCCGGTGCCGGTCGAGAAGGAGTTCGCGGAGGAAGTGAAGAAGGCGCTCGGCGGAAAGTGACGGAGTGTGGTCCGCTCACTCCGCGAGCGGTTCTTGAGTGTGGTCCGCTCGCTCCGCGAGCGGATTGCGAGCACAGCGAAGCAACAAGACAAGGCGAACCCGGAGCGTAAGCGACGGGGTGAAACAGACAAATCTCGCCGCACGCGGCAACCGCTCGCGGAGCGAGCGGACCACACTACAAAACGCTGTAAGCTCAACTCTCACTCGCAGTATGTTCTCTTAACAGGGGCAGACCGGCATGTCGCCCCGCGATAGAACAGCCCACGGTGGTTACCGTGGGCTTTCTTGTCTTGGTTGGCGAAAAAGTGACGTAGGAGTGCCCTTTCGGGCCGTCTATAGGTTCGTAGGACAGGCATCTTGCCTGTCTCAACTCGTGACAGGCAAGATGCCTGTCCTACGAAGAGACAGGTGTCCTGCCTGTCCTACGAGCTTGTTCCTTCAGCTCGCTTGCTTTCATCACTGTGGTATCCTGAAATGCCGCGAATTGCCTTCTCGCTTGCGCTTCTTGCCGTGTTTGCCGCAACAGCGCCTGTCGCGGCTCAACCCAAGTTCAACCCAAAGCCCCAAAACCCAGTCATTCCGCAAGCCGGCGGAAAACTGCCTCCGAGGTTCGCGGCACTGGCGGATGTTTCCGTCGATGTCGTGCCGGCGAGCGTGAAGTGGGGCGAAACGGTCACGGTGAAGTTAACGGTTGCGCTCAAGCCCGGCGTGAAAGCCTGGACGTATCCGTTCTTCCCGAAGGACTCGGAACAAGCCTCGAGGAACTCGGTTGAACTTCCACCTCCGGGCGACTTGATTTTCATTGGCAAGCTGACTGACCCGACAACACCGCCGGTGAAGCAGAAGCCGCGCGTGGGGGCCAAAAACGGCGAGATGGATCAGTATTACGACCAGCCGGTGACCTGGGAGTTCAAGGCGGTCGTATCACCCACGGTAAAGCCCGGCAAGAAAATCGTCGCCTTCGACGACATCTCCATCCAGGTTTGCGACGACGACAACTGCCACATCGCCCGCGGAAAGCACCTGCCCACCGCAACGCTTGAAGTGATTGAGGGCGCATCCGAAAGGGTGAACCTCTCCGACCTCGCCGCCGCGCTCGAAGTGCTGAAGATTCAGAAGAGCGTGATTCCAAGTCCCGGAGGGCCGACTCGCGACGTGCCGCAGGTTCTCGGTCCAACTCCGACCGGCAACGCGAAGGAAACCGGCGTTCGCAAGGTCGCCAAGTTGATCGATGGTTACACCGCGGAACTCAAGGCGATTGCCGAAAGCATCGTGCCCGCGGAAGCGGGAAGCGATACTGGAGGAGGAAAGCCGGGTCAGTCCGGGTTGTGGGCGTTCATCGCAACGGCCGCGGCGTGGGGTCTCATTTCGCTTATCACGCCGTGTGTGTTCCCGATGATCCCGATCACGGTGAGTATCTTCCTCAAGCAAGCACAAGGCTCGCTTCGCGAACGCCTGAAGCTGGCCGCTGTCTACAGCGGCACCATCATCGTCGTACTCGGCGTCTCGGCGTTCGCGCTGTTGAAGTTCATGGCGTGGTTGAGCGCACACCCGGTGACGAACATCCTGCTCGCGCTAATCTTCATCGTGCTGGCTCTGAGTTTGTTTGGCATGTACGAAATCATGCTGCCGAACTCGCTGGCGAAGCGCTTGCAAGCGAAGCAGGCGAAGGGCGGGACAATCGGCACCATCTTCGGCGCGCTGGCGTTCACGGTGATTAGCTTCACGTGCGTTGCGCCATTCCTGGGTGGCTTCGCGGGGATCTCGGCTGGTTCTGGCGCTGAAGGAAGCCTGATCGCGATGCCGACCGCGCGAGAAATCGCAGGCGGGCTTGCATTCGCGACCGCGTTCGCTGCTCCGTTCTTCATCTTGGCGCTTGTACCGGGCCTGATGAAGGCGTTACCGAAGTCCGGCGGCTGGCTGGATAGCGTCAAGGTGGTGATGGGCTTCCTGGAACTTGCTGCCGCGCTGAAGTTCCTCCGCACCGCGGAACTGCGTATCTTCCCGACGCCACAATACTTCACTTACGACGTTGTTCTCGGCGGCTGGGTGGCGATCAGCGTCGCGTGCGGGTTGTACTTGCTCAACGTCTACCGGTTGCCGCATGACGAGGAGAAGCCGAACATCGGCGTTCCGCGACTGCTCTTCGCGCTTCTGTTCCTCGGACTGGCACTCTACTTGTTGCCAGCGCTGTTCAAGGGAGCTGACGACAAGCGCCAGCGCCCCGCCGGTGCCGTGTACGCGTGGATCGAAGCATTCCTGTTGCCGGAGTCAGAGCCGTGGCCAACGGACTTGAAGAACACGATCGAGCGATCCAAGGCCAGCGGCAAACCGGTCTTTGTGGATTTCACCGGCGTCACGTGTACCAACTGCAAGTACAACGAGGAAACCGTCTTCTCCCGACCGGAACTCCGGTCTCAGTTCGAGCAATTCGAGCGAGTGCAACTCTACACCGACGAAGTTCCCGCGCAGGCGTACGTGTCCGATCCCGGCTTGAGGGCACGAAAAGCCGAGGGCAGGGTGAACGCTGACTTCCAGGTCGCGGTGTTCAAGGATGGTGCCCTACCGCTCTACGCGGTGCTGATGCCTCAGCCCGACGGCAAGCTGCAAGTGATCGGGGTGTATCCAGAAGGGAAGATCAACGATCCCGCGAAGTTCGCCCAGTTCCTGAAGGACTCGCTGGAGAAGGCCAAGCCGAAGAAGTGATGGCTACGGGGTGTTGGGATCGGCCACGCTCAGCACCCATTCCACACGCACGACGGTCATGATGACTGGGCGTGCCGTATCGTCCACTTCAAAGTACATCCGAAGCGGAGCAACCGTAATCCGCAGGGCGGTATGGTGTGGAACGGACAACAATCCTGGTCCCTCCACAGTACCGCAATCGACGGTGTTGAACGGATCGTTTCGCGGATCGTACCAAGCTAAACAGTAGTCAATTCGCTCCGCCGCGCGTTCGACCTCGTCCGGGTCGTTTGCGGCTGCGACGAACTGGTTAAGTTGGAGAACCGCATCGGTACTGTAATCGACTTGGTTTCTCATTCGCCTGTTCCCGTTGGCGTCGCGTTGGCGGTCTTGGCCCGTTCCGCACGCCACTCGGCGAGAGTAATTCGCTTCACTTTGGCGAGAGCGGCTCTTGCTTCATCTGACATGCCGATCTTTTGACCGGGTTGCACCGGCCGAGAGGGATTCAGTTCGCCGACCAACTTCCCCTCTTCGTCGTAGACGATAACGAGGCCGGGGTTCGCCGCGAAGAATGTCGGAAGAAGTTTCGCCAGCACGTAGCGTTTCTGATCGTCGGTGAGTTGGCCGAGGAACTGGTTGATCGCGTCGCGGGTGAGTGGTTCGGTTGCGTTCATGGGATGGCTCCTCGATGGAATTCAGTGCATTGTAAGCGAGCACGCAAGCGCTTCGCTACGCTCCTTGCGAGGGACTGAGCCGCGGGGTACAACTTCGTGTGTTGGTTGTGTGGATGTGTTTAGCTCGTTGCAGGGGGTCCAGGGGGACCAATTGTCCCCCTGCTCTCAACAGCAACAGGACGATGTTGCGTCGTCCGAGCGAATTGTCAGGCACTCAACGTGAGGAAGGCTGTTCCAGCACCACTACCTCATCGATGAGGTCATGATCGACAGCGGTCTGGATCAACCCCGCAGTTCGTGGTTCCGCTGTCAATCATGACCTCATCGATGAGGCGGTGCCGTGAGCCTTCCACACTCTCAGGATGAGTGGTAAACGCCAAACGCAACCAACAACGAAAGCCTCAGGCACAAGCC
>JAKEEV010000628.1 GCA_022616395.1 Planctomycetia bacterium
CCCACAAATCCTGGGAAAACCAAGAAGAGGAGAAAAGCAGGGGGGTGGCGGGGGGAGGGGGCGCTTCAACACCCCGAAACGAGAACTGCTGACCCAAGCCGCCACCCCTGGAAACTACTGCCAAGCGAGCGGGCAACCTAAACCGCTCCCTCACGGTCGCGGCTCTGAAAAGCGCGGCAAGCGGCACCTACGGAAGAAAGTAAGTAAAGTTGGAGATACAGCGAAGTGAGGTAACGAGCAACGACAGGGACGAAAGCCCCCGATAAGAGGGGCGAGTGGGCGACCAGAGTCGCCGCGATAACGGCGGACTGCTCAGGAAACAGCCGAGGCCGGCTGAGACGCGAGCAGTTCTCCGATCACGCGACGAAGCATCTGACCGGTGGTCATGCCGCGTCGGCGGGCCGTGGCTTCCAGTTCTACCGCCTGCCACAGAGGCAGCAGCAGAGCCAGTTCCACGACTTCTTGATCGGGACGACCTGCGTCAGACGAGACGGAGTCGAACAGCGGTTGCACGGCGTCACCTACCCTGGAAGCGTGTTGCGGCGGTTGGGACCGCCGAGGTCACGGGCCACAACGATCGTGAAAGTTCACTTGGCCCCGCGCGTTGTCTCGATCAGAAAGGAGACACTCAAAACTGATGTGTTTGGGATTTGGGCGAAGCCTTCGCCGACACATCAGTTATTCAGAACTTCTCATTTCCTGATCGAAACTTCACTCGCGGGCATCGTAGTCGTTCAACTGACTCGCGGCAAGGCGCTCTGACGACTTGTGCGGAGAAAGGACGCTCCGACTCACCCCGAGTCGCTTGACGAAACGAGTGTAGCTCACGGGAACTTGCGGGTTTGAGGAGAGCGAGCCGCTAAAACACACCAGAGCAAGCACGGTGCCGCGGTTTCCGATGATTCTCAATTTTGGGGTAACCTGAGATTTCTTCGGCCTTTAACGCATCTCTCTTCGCCCCACCACCAGACACCACAAACGGACAACGCCTAACAAGCGCGCAGCGGATGTCAGAAGACGGGCAGACCAGCAGAACCGGCACTCCGCGCGAAGCGCACGAGTTCTCCGAGAGGACAAGAATCAAAGTGCAGGGGCGCAGCCACGCGAACAGCGGTTTTCGTCCGGAGATCGACTACCACGTCTGGGGGAGATTGAGTTAGGATGGGAGATCGGAAAGACGGGTAATTATCGCAGGTTCCGACGGTTCGGCCAACAGAGCCGGGAAAACCGGAAAAAATGTCGCGCTGCCCGCGCGACCCGAACCGTTACCAGTTACCATCATCCGATACGACCCGCGCACCGAATATCCACCTGACTTATCCGATTAGTCCTTCCGTTTGAATGTGTCGGGTTTTTGGTCCCAAAGGCAGAAAAGATACGGATCAATCCAAACACCAAGTCAAACTGGAAGGGTACGCGGCTTCTCGCCCACGAAACGCGAGTGGTCACCTTTGAGTAACCGTTCCCAGTGACCGACCGAGACCGACCGAACGGAGCAGCCATGTCGAACCCCAACGACCCGAAACCGATGCCCCCCGATCAACCCGATCCGACCAAGGACTTGCCGAAGTCGCCACCCACGCCAACGCCCTCCAAAGGGTCGTTCGAGTTTCAGCTTCCTCCGTTGGAAGAAGGAGCAATTGCCCCACCGCCAGTGCCGCAATCGGACCCAAGCGTGCCGGAGTTGCCTCCTTACCCGGTCCGTCCGGTTCCGAAAACCGGTTCCCGAGCGGGAACATTCGAGTTCGAGTTACCCGATGTGGAAGATGAGCCTGACCCGCTGATCGAGACAACGCCCACGGTGAATATCAAGCCGCTCTCATCGGATGAAGTGTCGTTTCAACCGCCCGCGACCGGCGACCCGGCGGCGTTGAGCTTCGGAGGAAAGCTTCCTGAGCTGTCCGGGAAAAGCTCGACGGACATGCTGCCCGACATTCCTCCGCTCGAACCAGCGAGTGGGGTCGATCAGGCAGCCGAAATCCTGGACAAGACGGACCTGACCGAGCCAGTTGCTCCGGCTGCCGGCTGGCTCGACTCCGACCCCGGCTCGTTGCCGACCGTGGGCAAACCGGCCGCGACGGTCGAAGGGATGGGGGAACTGACGGAGAGTTCAGACATTTTCAACAACGAGCCGATCGCCCCGGCGCTGCCCGTCGATGAGGCGTCTGACATCATCTCGGCGACATCAAGCCCATCGGACGAACGCCAGTCGTGGGAACAGCCGAACCGGCCCTCGGATGTGGCTCTGACCTTCGACAGTCCGCCGGGCGGCAGCACGATGCAGGAGGCAGATAGCGGAAACCTGCCGTTGGCCGAAGAGTTAACGGATAGCTCCGATTCGCTGTTCGACGAACCGGCTCCGGATCACGAGTCCATTCACGATCTGGAGAATCTCGGAGCCGGCACCATGTTCGATTCGGCTCAATTAGCCGAAGC
>JAKEEV010000629.1 GCA_022616395.1 Planctomycetia bacterium
CAGCCAGCGAAAAGAAGCCCCGCCGCTTCGCGTCGTCATCACGCGGAGCGTGATGACGACTCTGAAAACCGTGCCGCTCGGCTCGCGGCACCTACTTCGCCTCTCAGCCGTCGGTCCCTCCGTCCCCTGGCTGCCATTCGATATTGCGGGTCACGACGTTGTCCGAAACAATGGCCGAATCGAACCCGTCGCCTCCGTCAAGGAGAGCGGAGAGTTTGACTCCCTGCATGTTTGCCAGTTGGACCAAGAAGAAGTCATTTCCCCCGCGACCGTGGACTTCCACCATCAGCTCTCCGGTGATGGCGCTTCTGTTCCCGCGATACGCATTCCGTAGCGCGAGTGCGTCTCCGTCGGCTCCTCCATCGATGTCGATACTTAACTGGAACGGGACGACGAGATCCCCGCTGGCCGAGACCACGGAGTTCATCAGCATGATGTCGGTGCCGGCTCCGCCCAGGAACGCGACGTTCATCCCGCGCGAAAGTTGTGTAGCTCGCGTTTGCGAAGCTCCGAGCGCCAGTTCGGTTGCAAGCCCGCCGATGTCGTTTCCTTCGCCCAGATGGACGTTGAGGTTCAACGCGCGGTCGAGCGAGTGCATCGCGTTGATGAGGCCGAAGTCGTCTCCTCCGCGCATGATGTAACTGACTTCACCGTCGTAGTTGTGACCCACGTTGTCTGAATTGGCAATCAGGAAGTCGTTGTTGCCGCCCGTGTCGACGAGCACCCCGCCCGAAGCGAAGTTCATGTCTTCCAGATTGATTCGGAACCGGTCGATCCCGCCGTGGCCGAGCATGTTGACGAAACCGTCGTAGTTGTGAGCACCGTTTCTGATGGTTGCGATGGCGGTGGTGTTCCCCGCTCCGAAATCCATCGTCGTGTGGCCGCGCAGGAACGTCACGTTCTCCTGAGTGAGCGTGAAGCGTTCGTTCCCCTCTCCGCCCAGGAAAATCTCCGACGATTCGTAGTTGTGGGCACCGTTTCCGATCTCCGTGATCCCGCTGTCGTTTCCAGCACCGTAATTGATCGTCAGGTCGCCGTGTTCGTAGGTGGTCCCATCGGAGAACAAGCGGAACTGGTCGTTACCCGTTCCCAGCAGGTAAGTGCTCGCCCCATCGTAGTTGTGCCCGACTTCCAGTTTCCGGGAGGAGACAGAGTCGTCTCCAGGACCGGCGTCGAGACGGTTGTGAGTGCCGAAGAACTGCACGTTCTGCGACAGGAGGTCGATCATGTCGTTGCCGGCTCCGCTGTTCACCTCGATGCCGTCCACATCCACATCCGCGGAGAGGAAATTCACCTCGGTTTCGTAAATCGCCACGTCCTTGAAGGCGCCCACGAACTCGTCGGCCCCTTGCCCGGTGTCGGCACGCACTCCTCCTCCGCGTGCGAAGAGCAAGTTGTTGCCGGTAACCTGCACGTCGTCGATCCCACCATCGGTGAGGAAGACCCACGCTCCGTTGTAAGCGTGCCCAAGCGCATTGAGTCTCGCGATCCCGGTATCGTCACCAGCCCCCAGCCGAAACTCACCTCTCACCGGGGCGTTGAATTGAACATTCTGTGCGTCGAATGTGGCCTCATCGTCACCGGCTCCGCTTTCCACCGTCAGATGCAGTTCGTCGGCCAATGAGAGATTCCCTTGCCTGAGGCTGCCCATGCTGACGAAGAACTTGTCATTTCCCAAGCCGCCCCCGAGGTGATAAGAGGTCAACCCATCCTCGCTCGACTTTGTCCCCAAGCCGCCGGGAAACGTCACGAATACCTGGTCGTCGTGAGCGCCCATCTCGACGTGGTAATCACGCGAGCGATCCGTATCGGTCCCGACGTGCTGAATGCGAAGAATGTCGGCTCCTCCGCGGAGATGGACTTCGACACGGTCGATGTCGGTGTATTTGGTGGTCTTTCCCTCTCGGACGACCTCGACACCTTCAGCGCCGTGGTCGCGGATGAGAACTTCGTCGGCGTTCGCGGTGCCGGGAACAATCAGCGTTGAGGGCACGGTGCGAGTTTCCAGGTCATCGAGTCGCAGTTTCACGTTGCACCTCCAGTGTGAGCGGGGAGAGGAACTTCGCGCAAGACACGACTGACCGCGAACCGGGCAACGTAACAGGACGCGCGCATCCCTTTGGTGAGCCAACGGAGGCGCGGAAGACCCGAACAAGGGACTACGCGACCAATGCCGCTCGCGCGGACAACCGAAACACAAAACCGGAAAAGTCGGACAGGCGAGCAAATCGCGTTCAACTTGGCTGTTTCGTGTTTCGCCCGTCTTCGTTCGGGGCATATGTCAGGACCGGCTGTGTCCGGTGATCTCGCTTCTCACTCTTCCCCCAGGTTCGCCATGCGAGTGTTGATTACCGGAGGAGCGGGGTTCATCGGCTCCCATCTGGCAGACGCTTATCTCGCGCGTGGCGACGAGGTGTTCGCCCTCGATAACCTCTCCACCGGCAGCTTCGAGAATGTCCGCCACCTTCAAACGTGCCCTCGATTTCATCTGACCATTGACAGCATCCACAATGTCCGTGTGGTGAACGAGTTGGTGGACGCGTGCGATGTCGTTCTTCACCTCGCGGCGGCTGTCGGTGTGCGGTTGGTTGTCGATCATCCCGTGCAGACAATCGAGACGAACGTCGGCGGAACGGAAGTCGTACTCGCTGCCGCCGCATGCGGAAAGAAGAAGGTGCTCGTCGTCTCGACTTCCGAAGTGTACGGGTTAAGCGACCGCGTGCCGTTCCGCGAAGACGATCCGCTTGTGATCGGGCCAACCACAACGGCCCGGTGGGGCTATGCCTGCTCCAAGGCGCTCGATGAGTTCCTCGCTCTGGGTTACTGGCGCGAGCGCAGAGTGCCGGTCGTGATCGCGCGACTGTTCAACACCGTCGGCCCGCGTCAGACAGGTCGTTATGGAATGGTGCTGCCCACTTTCGTTCGTCAAGCGATTGCGGGCGAGCCTATCACGGTCCACGGAGACGGAATGCAGACGCGATGCTTCTGCGATGTATCAGACGTGGTGGCTTCGCTGGTGAAACTGGTCGATCACCCCAGCGCGGTCGGCGAAGTGTTCAACGTCGGGTCGGATTACGAAATCGCGATTGGCGAGTTGGCCGAGACGGTGAAGATCCTCGCGGACTCACGTTCGGAACTGATCCTGGTGCCGTACTGTGATGCATTCCCCGCTGGCTTCGAGGACGTTCAGCGACGAGTTCCCGATCTCACCAAGTTGCACGACTTAATCGGTTACCGCCCAACGCGAACACTCGAACAGATCATCCAGCGGGTCATTGATTCCCACCGCGCGGCACATTCACCGCGAGAGCGCGCTGTGCGTGTGTGAGCGCTTTCGGGGCTGGCCGGTTCCCAGCATATCTTTCAAGCGCACTTGAGGTTTGTGTGGCGTGGTTCAACGAGCCGCTCGCTTGCCAGTAGTATCAAGGGGTCGGCTTGGGTCAGCAGTTCTCGTTTCGGGGTGTTGAAGCGCCCCCTCCCCCCGCCACCCCCCTGCTTTTCTCCTCTTCTTGGTTTTCCCAGGATTTGTGGG
>JAKEEV010000630.1 GCA_022616395.1 Planctomycetia bacterium
ACGACCGACTCTGGGGAAGCGGATTCCTGCCGTCGCGGTTCCAGGGTGTGAAGTTTCGTTCGCAGGGCGACCCGGTGTTGTTCCTCTCGAACCCTGATGGCGTGACCGCCGATGATCGCCGGGCGCTGCTCGATGACTTGGCGAAGCTCAATCAGATGAAGCAGAACGCGACAGGCGACCCAGAGATCGCAACGCGAACCGCTCAGTATGAGATGGCTTTTCGGATGCAGAAGAGCGTGCCGGAACTCACTGACTTCAGCAAGGAACCAGCCTCGACCTTCAAGCTCTACGGCGAGGACGCGCGAAAGCCCGGCACGTTCGCCGCGAACTGCTTGCTCGCGCGCCGACTGATGGAGCGCGACGTGCGCTTCGTGCAGCTTTATCATCGCGGGTGGGATCAGCACGTGAACTTGCCCAAGCAGCTTGAAGCTCAATGTGCTGACACCGACCGAGCTTCAGCGGCTCTAATTACGGATTTGAAAGCTCGCGGACTGTTAAAGGATACACTCGTGATTTGGGGAGGCGAGTTCGGACGCACGGTCTACAGTCAGGGGAAGCTCACCGCGGAGAACTACGGCCGCGATCATCACCCGCGGTGCTTCACAATCTGGATGGCCGGCGGAGGAGTGAAGCCAGGCATGAGCTTCGGAGAAACGGACGACTACAGTTACAACGTGGTGAAGAACCCCGTTCACGTTCACGATCTGAACGCGACCATTCTGCACTTCCTCGGCATCGACCACTTGAAGTTGACGTACAAGTATCAGGGCCGGCACTTCCGGCTCACCGATGTGCATGGCGAAGTGGTGAAGGAGTTGTTGGGATAGTGGGAGGACGGGCATTCTAGGCCGTCGCTTTCTCGGAGCCGGAAGCGTCAGCGACGGAACACGCAAGACCGTCGCTGACGCTTCCGGCTCCGACTCACTCACGCCACGAACGGCTTCATCTCTTCAGCCGTGATTGCGCTCTGAAACGTGGCTCCGATGTAATAGTCGCCAGTTGCCAGCTTCTTGACGTGAACCACACGCGCTGCGATCAGCATGGTGTGGCCGTTGCTCATCGTTTCCAGAATGCCGGACAGAGTCGTGCCCGGATCGCGCGGTTCGTGCAGCAACATACTGATTCCGGTCGTCGAGATGTTCCAGATGAGTGCAAGCGCCGGCGGTCCACCATCAGGGACGAAGAGCCGACAGACTGTGCCCATCGCGGGTTCCCTGCGACTGGCGATTCGGCGCTCGCTGGGTGGAGCGACGGTCGGCGAAGTGGCAAGCATGACAACCTCGGGAAGTAGGTCGCGTTTGTGCGAGCCATTATTGCGCGGTCGCGAATGAGCGCCTAGACGAACCCACCCAAACTTGGCACTTATGCTCTGACAGGAAACTTCCGCCTCCTACTTTAAGCCGCCTTGCGCACTTCTTCTGGTTCCCCACGCAGCACCGCATCCAGATAGCTGAAGAGTTCCGCCTCGAAGCGGTCCTTGCGGAACAACACCGCTTGCTTGCGCGCTGCGCGCGGGTCGAAGCGGTCGCGAGCGCGCTCGAATCGCTCGATGGCCTCGCAGGTCGCATCGACTGTTTGCTCCGAGAAGAATACACCGGTTGGTTCGGTCGCCTCTCCGAGAGGCTTCACCGTTTCGGTTAACCCTCCGCGCGCGAAGCCAATCACAGGACAGCCACAGGCGTGTGCTTCGAGCGGAACAATTCCGAAGTCCTCTTCGCCAGGGAACAGAAGCGCTTTGGCTCGGCGAAGGTGGTCGCGGATCACTTCATCCGATTGCCAGCCGAGGAAGCTCACGTTCGCGCCCGCGGTCGCTTTGAGTTTCGCCGCGTGTTGCCCACTGCCGATTACGATGAGCTTCTTCCCCAACTTGGTACAGGCGTCTATCGCCAGATCGAACCGCTTGTAAGGCGCAAGCGCCGAGACCACGAGGTAGAAGTCTTCGCGTGCTTCGGGCGAAGGCGTGTAGAAGTCGGTATCGACAGGTGGGTAAATCACCGCAGCATCTCGGTTGTAGCAATCACGAATACGAGCGCGTACGGTGTTGCTGATCGCAATGAAGTGCGTGACTCGGCTTGCCGTTCTGCGATCCCATTCCCGGATGTGTGACAACAGGGTGTCAATCGCCTGTGACTTCAGCCAACCGAACACCCCGCGCTTCTGGAAGTACGCGTCCTTCATGTGCCAGGCATATCGCATGGGCGTGAAGCAATAACAGACGTGTGGAACTCCTTTCAGCGGGCGGGCGGATTTCGCGACCGCGTGACTTAAACTGATAACGAGGTCCGCGTCAGTCACGCGCCAGCCGGCCGCGAATGGCATGAGCGGCAACAGGTATCGGTAGTAGCGTTCGACTTTCGGCAATCTGTTCAGGAAGCTCGGTCGAATGCGCACACGCTCGATTGTTGGCGAGACGCTTCCAGGCTTGTGCAGCAGCGTGAAGAGTTGAGCGTCGGGCCAGCGTCGGCAGAGCGGTTCGAGGCACTTCTCTCCTCCGCGCATGCCGGTGAGCCAGTCGTGAACAAGCGCCACGCGTGCGCTTTGCGCGTCCATGCGGTCACTCCGTTGTGCCCACCGCAAGTTGAAAGATTCGGGGGCGGCGGAGTGTAGCGTTTAATGGGGTGCGCGCGAAGGCGTTTCGTCGGTCAGAATCGGTGATGACGGCACCGGTTGGGGCGTTCATGCGGAAAACGACGATTCGGCCCCTACTCGTTGCGTGCCGCGTGGTAGCGTTGTAAGTTGACAACAGTTGTGTTGCGGGAACAAAACTGTGATTGGACCCGCAACTACCGGTCGGATGTGCATCGCCCCGCGATGCACCGGCCGGCACTGGTCTGGGAGGCGTTCCGATGGCGTTCTCGCTGAACATTGGTAAGTGCAGCCTGCTCGGTAACTACCGAGAGAACAATGAAGACTCCATCGACGTGAAGTTGTTCCCGGACCTGACGGTGAACATCGTGGCCGACGGCATGGGCGGACAGGCCGCGGGCGAAATCGCCAGCCGAAAAGCCGTTGACATCATCCCTCGCGAACTTCGCAAGAACCTGGCTCCCAATCTGAACTCCGAAGGGGTCAAGACGGTCGTGCGGAAGGCCATCGTGCAGGCGAACGAAGAAATCATGGCGATGGGTGCCCTCGACAAAGACATGAAGAACATGGGCACGACGGTTGTGATGGCAATCTGGAGGAAGGGAGCGGAAGTGTTCATCGCGGGTGTGGGAGATAGCCGCGGATACCTGGTGAGGAACAAGCGGATTCAGCAACTCACTGTCGATCATTCACTCGCGCAGGCACTCGTGGAAGCCAAGACGATCACGCCCGCGGAAGCGAAGGATCACCGCTTCCGCAACGTGCTGTGGAAATATCTTGGCAGCAAGGAAGTGGGTGATGGGCCGGATGTCGCGGTGGTGCCCGTTCAGGTGAACGACCGCTTCCTGCTCTGCACGGATGGACTGACCGGTGTGGTTCCCGACGACCAACTCGCCGCTGAAATCGCCTCCGCGACCGACATGCAGCAACTCGCCGAACGCCTCGGTCAACTCGCTCTCGACCAAAACTCACGCGACAACGTCTCGTGCATCGTGTTTGAGGTCGTAGAGGGCTGACGCCGTCGTTAGTCATTGGTCATTGGTCATTGATCTGGGTTCAGTTCTCCTCGCGAATCCATCCTCCACCAATGACCAATGACTAATGACCAATGACCTTACCAGTACATCTGGGCCGTCGGCTTAATCACCAGTTCCGGCACCGAGACGCGCGGAGGAAGGCTCACGACGAACAGCACCGCTTCGGCCACGTCTTCGGGCTTCAGAATCAGCGCGCGTTGTTCGTCGGTGACGGGTTTCGGGCGAGCCGCGAGAATCGGAGTGTCGATCTCGCCGGGGTAAATGTTGCTCACGCGCACGCCGCTATCTTTCTCTTCGTTTGAAAGCACTAAACCCAGTCCGCCCATGCCGAACTTCGCCGCGACGTAGGCAGCGCCGCCGAGTGGATTTGCTCGCTTCCCCGCGACACTCACCACGTTCACGATCACGCCGTCCTTGCGGTCGAACATTTGTGGAAGGACGGCCTTCGTGCAGTAAAACGCGCCGTCGAGATTCGTGCGAATCATCATGTCCCACGATTCGGGCGTGAGTTCGCGCAGAGTGCGCTCCTTGAGGTTCGTTCCGGCATTGTTCACGAGAATATCGACGCGTCCGAATGCGTTTGTCGCTGCATCAATGAGCGCTTGACACTGTTCTTTCTTCCCCACGTCCGTCTGAACCGCGCGGAGCGAGTCGCCGACATTCAGTTCCTCCACGACTGCCGCGAGCTTCCCGGGGTCGCGCCCCGCGATCACCACCTTCGCCCCTTCCTTCAGGAAGAGAGCTGCCGTGGATTTCCCCACGCCCGATCCGCCTCCGGTGATGACCGCGACTTTATTTGCGAGCCTGGACATGGTGAATGGAACCCCGTTGGAACCCATTGGTTTCATTGTTTCCAGGGGTTAAAACCCCTGGCTATTTTCGGTGACCCCGTTGGGGTCCAAAGACATGCGACCCCGAAGGGGTCACCGAAAATAGGAGACTTCTCGCTGGACGCGACAGGTTTGAACTGCCTGCGGTCCTTGCTCTTCCAAAAGAATCCAGCCTGTGCCTCTTTGGGGGTTACCACACCAACCC
>JAKEEV010000066.1 GCA_022616395.1 Planctomycetia bacterium
GTTTTCAACGAGCCGCGACCAGCGGGAGCGGGAACTTGAACTGATCCCTTGCGGTCGCGGCTCGTTGAAAAGCAACAGGCAACTCAGGCCACCTGCTTAGGGAAGTGGTTTCCAACTCAAGGGTCGCGGGCCAACCTGTCCGATCACCGGGCAGGTTGCAACCAGCCCGCGTCCTGAAACTGCCTCCGGGCAACAACCCACCACAGCATCATGAAACCCGTCTGCTTGTTGGTCGCTTCGGTACTCCTGTTAGTCGGGTCTTCCAAGGAACCCCAGAAGCTGGACACCGATGATCCGATCAAATACGCCGAGCGGGTCAAAGTCCTGGTTTACGAGATGGACCGGGCGATCCAGAAACAGCCCAGTTCGGCCGAGACCGAGGGCGCGGTGGTGTTGGAGGAGTTGGAGGTTTACAAGAACAATCCGGTCGGCGATTACGAAGCCACCTACGCGCAACTGCTCCAGAAATGCCAGGATCTGGTCACTGCGGCCAAACGCAAGGACGCCAGCAAGGTCAGCCGGATCCGGGGCGAGATGAAGGCTCTGGCTGACAAACTCCCCGGAACCGTGACCTTGCCCGACCGAGATGACGCATCGTCCGACCCGGACTCCTGAGGTTTGACCAGTTCATCCAGAACAGGGCGGACACCGCAAGAAACCTGTTGCGACTGTACTCACCCCCAGCGGGCGCTGTCACTTCCGCGCCCGGCCTGTAAGCGCTTCCGGCCCTTGCTGGTATCATTTCCCGTAGACACTCTGCGCCTCTCCCATCTGCCCGGTGACCCCATGACTCGTTTCTCGCTGCTTGCTCTGCTGACTGCCTTTGCGCTGAATGCTCCGTTTGCTTCGGCGGATGACTGGCCGCAGTGGCTGGGGCCGGATCGCCAGAGTGTGTGGAAGGAAACCGGCATCGTTCAGACTCTCCCGAAGGGCGGGCCGAAGCAACTCTGGCGTGTGCCCATCTCCGCGGGCTACTCCGGTCCGGTTGTGGTCAACGGCAAGGTGTTCGTCACGGATCGCGTGCTCGCCAAAGGAGCAGCGAACCCGGACGATCCGTTCGACATCAAGAGCAAGATTAACAGCACCGAGCGCATCCTCTGCCTCGACGCGAAGTCCGGCAAGCAAACCTGGAAGCACGATTACAACTGCCCCTACCAGATCAGTTTCCCGGCCGGTCCGCGCTGCGCGCCGACTGTTGCCGATGGCAAGGTCTACACGCTCGGTGCAATGGGTCACCTCCACTGTCTGGATGCCGCCAAGGGCGAAGTGATTTGGTCGAAGTACTTCCCGAAAGATTACGAAATGAAAGTGCCGATGTGGGGCTTCTGCGGGCACCCACTGGTGTACAAGAACCTTCTCATCTGCATCGTCGGATGCGAGGGAGGGATTGTGGTCGCCTTTGATAAGGACACCGGTGCCGAGAAGTGGAAGGCGCTCAAAACAAAAGAGCCAGGATACAGTTCGCCGACAATTATCCGGGCTGGCGGAGTCGATCAACTTGTCGTCTGGCATCCCCTGGCGATCAACGGCCTCGATCCGCTCACTGGCAAGCTGCACTGGAGCGTCAAACTGGAACCGAAGTACGGCATGTCCATCATGGTTCCTCGACAGCACGGAGATAGGCTCTTCGCGGCCGGTATTGGTGGTGCTGCTGTTGTGCTGAAGTTGAAGGAGGAGACGCCCGCGGTCGAGGTGGTCTGGAAGGAAGTGCTCGACAAGAAGAAGGAGAAGACTCCGGAACGCGGGCTGTATCCGGTCAACATGACGCCATTCATCGACGGCGGGACGATCTACGGAGTCGATCAGCCAGGGATGTTGCGCGCGGTGGACTTGGAAACCGGCAAGAAGCTGTGGTTCACGCACAAGCCGGTGATTGGCCGCGAGGAACTGGAAGACTACAAGGGTTCCGGCTCCGGCACCGCGTTCATCGTGAAGAACGCAGACCGCTACTTCCTCTTCGCGGAGACGGGCGAGCTGGTGATTGCGAAGATGAGTCCGAAGGGCTACGAGGAAGTGAGCCGGGCGAAACTGCTGGAACCAACCGGAGGCGCATTCGGCCGCAAGGTCGTCTGGAGCCACCCCGCATACGCGAACAAGTGCATCTTCGTCCGCAACGACAAGGAAATCGCCTGCTTCTCGCTGGCGGCGGAGTGAGATCAGCCTTTGGGCCGTTGAAGTATGTTACTGGGTGCAGTCGAGGAATGAGGCATTGTTGTCGAATTGGCAAGGAGAGTCGTTGGTTCGCCAGATTTCGTTGCAGGCGTCCTCAGATTGCCAGATTGCCAGGTTGCCAACACACAAGGTTGGCAATCTGAGCCCAAAAAGTTGGCGATCTGCCTTCCCGTGGTCGGGTATTATTCCAAAGATTGCCAGATTGCCAACATTGCCACACACACAAGTTGGCAATCTACCATTTCCGCGCACCGACCAGATTCTCAATACGGCACTTTTGTATAGTTAGCCTCCCCCTTCCCAAATTCCCCCACTGCACCTCGCAAGTCTGACAAATCTACTGAGTCGCACGAGTTAGACACGCCAGAGCCGGAACTCACGTCCTAACTTCACCGTGGTTCGACCGCCTCACTCCTCGAAGAACCGGGCGACGGGCACTTCAAAACCCGGCAGCACATCGGGAATTGTGAGCGTCTGGTCTTTCTCGAAGACGCGCTGTCGGGTGCCTGGATAATAGACGCTTGCGGACTCGGTTGGCGGGTCCAAGATCACAACGGCCGGCACTCCAATCTGAAGATATTCGGAAACCTTCCCGAATAACTGCGTCCACAGGTCGCTCGGCGAACGCACTTCAATTACCAAGTCCGGTGCGATCTCCAACACTCCATCGGGGAGCGGTTGGTCAGCCGGGAGTTTGGCGTAGCTGACGTAGCACACATCCGCTCCCCGTGTGGTCTCGTTCGTGATGCGGATGAGCGTGTCGTTGGTCATCGCGCGGCCGAGTTTGTTCGCGCGGAGGAACGATTCCAGTTCAAACACCGCGTTTACAGAAATGCGACCGTGTTTCGTACCGGGCATGGGATACCTCACAACAATTCCGCGAACGAGTTCGACGTTTGATTCACTCCCGTGAAGCTTGAAGAACTCGTCGACGGTCATCTTTGGCGGTGTGGCAACAACCATTGGCTTCCTCCTGGATGAATGACGAATTTCTGCGATGATACTCCGGAACTGACCTGAAATGCCATCCCAGCGAGCTATCCCATGCGTCTTCTCACCTCACTTGCACTCACACTCGCACTTACACTGCCGGCACAAGCCGCGCAACTGACCGCGGGAGCGGCGGCGGTGGACATCACGCCTCCGAAAGGTTGCCCGATGGCGGGTTATTACTCCGTTCGCGGAGCCGAGGGCACTCACGACCCGCTCTTCGCAAAGGCTCTGGTCTTCGAGAAGGACGGAGTGAAGATCGCGCTCGTCTCGCTCGACCTTATCTCCACAACTCGCGGGCTGGTCGAAGACACGCGGAAGCTCATCGAGAAAGAGACGGGCATTCCGGGCAAGAACGTGATGCTCTCCGCGACTCACTCCCACACCGGGCCGGTGCTGTGGGATGGCTCCGTGCGCGCGGACATTCTCAGCGGAGGAAGCAAGATCGCGAAGAACTACATCGCGGAACTGCCCGGCAAGATTACAGAGGCGGTGAAGAAGGCCGACACCGCTCGCAAGCCCGCGAAGGTGTCATTCGCCACCGGCAAGGAGGAAGGACTGGCGTTCAATCGACGTTTCCACATGAAGGACGGTTCAATCGGCTGGAACCCCGGCAAGAAGAACCCGAACATCGTTCGGCCCGCGGGTCCTGTCGATCCGAGCGTGCCTGTCGTGTTGATCGAGACAGACGAGAAGCAACCGAAGCCCATCGCGGTGTATGTGAACTTCTCGATGCATCTCGACACCGTCGGCGGGCTGTATTACTCCGCGGACTATCCGTACACGCTCTCGAAAGCTGTCGCGTCCGTGAAGGGCGAAGATGTGGTGACCGTCTTCACCACCGGTTGCTGCGGAGACATCAATCACATCAACGTGGAGAGCGACAAGCCCCAGAAGGGCCACGGAGAAGCTGCACGCATCGGTACGAGACTCGCCGGCGAAGTGCTTCGTACCTTCGACGAACTGAAGCCGCTCGGTCACGACACGCTCCGCGTGTCAAGCGAGATGGTGGAACTGGAACTCCCCGCAATCACCGCCGACGACAGAGCAAAAGCCAAGCTGGTTATCGCGGACGTTGAGAAGGTAACCAAGCCCGCTCCAAAATTCCTCGATCAGGTGCAGGCGTTCAAGGTGAGCGATGTATCTCGGCGGCTTGGTAAGCCGTTTCAGGTGGAAGTGCAAGTGATCTCGCTCGGCGAAGACCTCGCGTGGGTCAGCTTACCGGGTGAAATCTTCGTGGAACTCGGTTTACAGATCAAACGCGGCTCTCCGTTTCGCCAGACGATGATCGCGGAGCTTGCCAACGGCAGCATCGGTTACATTCCCAACCGCGTCGCGTATTCGCAAGGAGCTTACGAAGTGGTAAGCGCTCGCTGCGCGGAAGGCAGCGGCGAGAAACTGGTCGATGTGGCTTTGAAACAACTGCGAACGCAGTTCAAAGAGAAGAAGAACTAACCACAGAGACACAGAGGCACAGAGAAAACCAGAAAGCAGAGAGACTTGTTTTCAAGAACTCTCGGCTCTCTTTTGTCTTCTCTATGCCTCTGTGTCTCTGTGGTTAGTTCTTCTTTTCACCGGCTCACGCCGGGCGCTTCTTCTCGGTGTAGCCCTTGCCGGTCTTCTCCGCGAGCAGTTTGTCGTACTCCTTCTTGGCCTTCGCTTCATCCGGGAAGGTCTTCGTCTTGGTCTGACCAGTGGTGCCGATCTTGCCCCATTGCGTGGTCACGTCCGTGCCGTCCATCCAGATTTCCCAGAACTTGTTGGACGTGCCGTCCACGAACTCAAAGTAACGCTTCGCGGTCGCTGCCATCGTCGAGCCTCCAGTGGGAGTAGTGGGGGAAACAGAAACGGGTTTTGGTTGCGCCTCGGGGGTTGCCTCAGGCGCTGATTTCGCGGACTTCGTTGCCTTCGCGGATTTCGTCGCGGGCTTGACTTCAGGTGTCGCAGCCGACGCGACTGGCTTCTCGGCTTTCGCCTCCGGCTTCGTGGTAGCCGCGGCCGGCTCAGCTTTTGTCACGATGATCGTTTCGGGCTTCGGCGCGGTCGCGGACGATTCGGTTTTCTTGCGCGTTGGAATTGGCGCGTTCGGGTTCCCTTCGGGTCGCAGGCCGACGAACACCGGGAAGCGGAGCAGACCGTCGGGCGTCTTCTCCTGATATTTTACGGTGATGATGCTTCCCTTCGGTGGCGGGTTGTCGCGATCCTTGTCTTTGAGTCCGGTGCCGACTTTACACTCCTTGCCGTTGCTCAGTTTCACCCACAACGCGCCCACTCGTCCCTTGTGTCGGCCCTTCCCCGCTTCGTAGTCCGTCACGGTCACTTCCATATCCAGAAACTTTTTGACCTTCAGCAGCGTGGAGGAACGCCGGCGCTCGTAATGCGACTGAGGCTTGCGGAGCATCAGTCCTTCTCCTCCGAGGCCAACGATGCGCTCCAGTTCTTCAACGAGGTGCTCCTCGCCCTTGCAGATTGTGTGCTCGTGGAGAGTGGTGAAGGTGTTCTTCCAGCCGCCGATCCCATCTTGCAAGAACTTTATCCGATCCTCGAATGGCCCCTTCGCGTCGGGCGCGTCGAAGACGAGGTATTTGAGTTCCTTCCAGCGCTCGGGAGTTCCCTGACTGCGAGCGATGTCGCTCGCCGGCTGGAACTGGTTGCGGGCGAACCACAATTCGCCGTCGAGCGGGTGGGCCGGCAGCCCGGCGATGAACCACTCCGGCGCGTGGTAGAGGTTGTTTCTGCGCGAGAGGAATTGTTTGCCGTCCCAGTACGCCCGCACGCCATCGAGCTTCTCGCTCATCCACCAACCCGTCGGGTCGTCCTCGCCGTTCCACACTTCCGCGAGCAGGATCGGAAGTTCCTTCACTTCCTCCGAGCCGACGGGCTTGAGCGGCTTCAGTTCTCCCGCGGTCGCGAGGCGAGCTTCCTCGGCCGCGTCTCCGCGAAGTTTGCGAATGTGCTTGCACGTCCGCGCGTTGCTGGGAAGCGACTGGTTGCACCACGCGGGGCAAGTGCAGGAGTACACCCCGTTGACGTTTTTGATTCGGTAAGGGGTTTTCGCGGACCCCTGCATTTCGTAAACTTGGCCGTTTTCCAGATCCATATTTCACCCCGTCTGGTTGGTTGAAATGAAGCTACCGCGAGCGAAGGCGAGTTTCAATCGCCGTAGTGGGGTCATTTCAGGAAGTCGGCGATTGGTGTAAGTCTGCGCGAAAAACGTGGTAGTTTCACCCATCAGGTCGTGGTTCAGTTCACATCGCCTTCACACAAAAAAGCAGGAGCGGGTCATGTCGCGCTTCAGTGGCAAGGTAGTTCTCGTGACCGGCGGCACCAGCGGAATCGGCAAGGCAACCGCCATCGCGTTCGCGAAGGAAGGGGCGAAAGTCGTTCTCTCCGGGCGACGCGAGAAGGAAGGGCTGGCTGTGGTCGAGGAAATCAAGAAGGCGGGAGGCGCAGCGCACTTCGTCCAGGCGGATGTCGCGAAGGAAGCCGACGTGAAGCGGCTCGTCGAAGAGACCGTCGCGAAGTTTGGTCGCCTCGATGTCGCGTTCAACAACGCCGGTGTCGAATGGACCGGCTCACTCACTTCGGTGACTGAGGCCGACTACCGACGCATCTTCGACATCAACGTCTGGGGCGTGCTCGCGAGCATGAAGTACGAAATCCCCGCGATGCTCAAGACTGGCGGTGGAGCGATCATCAACACGTCGAGTGTGGGCGGGCACGTCGGCATGGCCGGCGTGAGTGTCTACATCGCCACCAAGCACGCGGTGGAAGGGTTAACGAAGTCGGCCGCGATTGAGTTTGCAAAGCAGGGCATTCGTGTGACCGCGGTGGCACCGGCGGCGATCGTCACGGAGATGGCCGAGCGGTTCGTCGGCGGTACGGAAACAGAGCAGGGCAAGGCGCTGGCCGCGATGCACCCGGTTGGTCGGATGGGCCGCGCGGAAGAAGTCGCGGAGGCGGTGCTGTACCTGGCCAGCGACACCGCGAAGTTCACAACGGGCATTTCGCTTCCGGTAGACGGCGGCTGGCTGGCGCAGTGATCATCAGGCAAACAGTGAGGCGACAGGAACGGAGAAACCGGGCAGCACATCAGGGACGGTGAAGGTGTCACCGAAGTTGAAGATTTGTTGCGGGTTGGCGATGTCATTCCGATAGACGGACGCAGTTCGCGTGTTGGGGTCAAGCACCATGACCGCCTCCACCCCGACGTCAAGGTATTCTCCCAGTTTCCTGAATACCTTCGCCCACGTGTCCGACGGAGATCGAACTTCAATCACGAGGTTGGGGCTAACTGGAAGAACCCCTTCAGAGATTTCGGCGTCTTTCGCCAGTCGGGTGTACGAGACGAAACAGACATCCGCCCCGTACACCCGCTCTGGGTCGTCGGGGGTGGGAACTTTCACAAACGTGTCGTTGCTGAACACGCGACCGAGGTCTTTTGCGACGACGTGCTGCGTAAGATAGAAGCTCGCCCAGTTGCAAACGGTGCCGTGCTTTCCTCCGGGCATGGGAATCTCCTTCACCTCGCCGTTGATGTACTCAACGTGTTCGCCGGAATACTTCAGGCCGAACTCTTCCGCGGTCATTCGCGCGGTCGTTGGTTGCGGCTGGGGTTGCGCTGGCGGTGTAGCCGTGGCTGTTGACATTGTTCATCCCTCCTGTGACAGCATCACAGTACCATTCCCACACGCTGGACTTCCAGCCCGACCCAACTATCTGTGTGAATGTCCCATCTCACCAGGAGGCTTCCCATGCCGAGCGTCTCGATCATTTACTTTTCCGCTCAGGGACACACACACCAACTCGCCGAGGCCGTTGCGGAAGGCGCAAAGAGCGTCGCGGGCACGACGGTGGAGATGCATCGCATCGTTGGGAGCGAAATCATCGAGGGTCGATGGAAGAATCCCGCAGTTCTCGCGAAACTTTCCTCCGCGGACGCCATCATCTTCGGTACGCCGACCTACATGGGCGGTTACTCGGCCCAACTGAAGGCGTTCATCGACGCGGCGAGCGAGGTGTGGATGAAACTCGGCTGGAAGGACAAGCTCGCGGCCGCGTTCACACACTCACAAGGTCTCAGCGGCGACAAGCTCAACACGCTCGCGAGCCTGTGGGTGAACGCGATGCAACACGGCATGGTGTGGGTAGGGTTGGGCGAGTTGGTCGAAGGAACCGCACCAGAGAAAGTGAACTGCATTGGCAGCTATGGAGGAGCGATGGCTCAAACAGATTGGGGTCAGGAGAAGATCAACGATGGCGACCGCAAGACGGGAGTCATTCTTGGCAAGCGCGTCGCGGAGACCGCTGCCCGGTGGGTGAAGGGAAAGTGAGGCGGAATTCTTGCTTTGGCATGATGTGTAACCTGACTCAAACCTGGAGATCGGATGCCTCCTGTTCCGCCCGATGATGTCCTCACGCAGCTTCGCTGGAGGTACGCGACCAAGAAGTTCGATCCCACCAGGAAGATTCCGCCGGACCTTTGGTCAAAGCTTGAACAGGCCGTCACTCTTGCGCCGTCGTCGTATGGACTTCAGCCGTGGAAGTTCATCGTCGTCACCGACCCAGAGATGCGCAAGACGCTCCACCCCGTCACTTACAATCAGGCGCAAATTCTCGATGCGTCCCATCTGGTGGTGTTCACAGCGAAGAATCCGCCGACTCCCGCCGACGTGGATTCGCACATCACCCGAATTGCGTCTGTGCGCACGGTCCCTGTCGAGAGTTTGGACAGCCTCAAGAAAATGATGCTCGGTTCACTCTCCAGCATGAACGCGGAGAAGGCTCACCGCTGGGCCACGCGTCAGACGTACATCGCGCTGGGGGTGTTTCTCGCTTCGGCCGCGCTGATGGGCGTTGATGCTTGCCCGATGGAAGGCTTCCAGCCTGAAAAATACGACGAGATTCTTGGTTTGAAAGCGAAGGGGCTTGGCGCGGTCGTGCTGGCGACCGCGGGGTATCGCGCGGCAGAAGACCGCTACGCGGATTCAAAAAAAGTGCGATTCGATCCAGATGATGTTATCGAGCGCGTGTGATGTCTGAACCGTCAGACGATTTCAACCCTCATTGCCAGTCCGCTAACGGTATCGAACGGGCGCGCCTGCGCGTTCACGACTCGCTCCCGCGCGCGTGAAATTCCCCACAGGCGCTCATTATCCCGGTTGACCGAGTGGCTGTGAGAAGTAAGTAACTCACGACTCGCTCTCGTGCCCGACTTCCCCGCGCGACCCACGCCCCGTCCTGTCGCCCGGAATCGGGTTCCCGTCCTGATCAGAATTGGCCCTGGCTGAACTTGCAGACCCAACAGTGTGGCCGGCTGTCTCCGGCTCTTCCACCCATTTTCTGTCCGGCGTTCGCGGAACTCGCCCGCGACCGTCCCGCGTGCGCGCTCTTCAGCGCCACAAGGAGTCTCCCATGTCACCCAAACGTTCCTCCCGACTCGCTTCCCCCAGTCAGAATCGTTTCGTGCCCCGTGCGGACACCCTCGAAACACGCGAAGTGCCCGCGGTCACAGCGTTCTTCAACACCGATACCCTCAACGTGTTCGGCGATGCGCAGGCGAACAACATCGTTGTCGCGGCCGACATGAGCGGCAACCTGACCGTCACCAACAACGGAGCTGCCGTTGCCATCCAGTCGACCTTCGGCACTCCGAACAAGGCCAACCTCGCTACGGTGAACGTGGAGGGCAGGGCTGGCAACGACTCGATCGTCATCGACGGGTCGCTCAACGTACTTGATGCGGCCGGAAAACTGGTTGCTTCCGCCAATGGCACAGTGCGTGGGGGTGATGGGAACGATACCATCCGTGGGCGCAGCGGCGGTTTTGTCGGGGGTGTGCCGCCCCAAGGCGCTCCGCTGCCCGCGATTGTCGGCAACTTCACCTTCTTCGGCGGCGCGGGGGCCGACTTCATCGATAGCGGTTTTGGCAACGATGTGGCGTTTGGTGGAGGGGGTAACGACACGTTCCGATGGTTGCCCGGCACATTGCTCGACAAATTCGACGGCGGCGTTGGAGCTGATACCGTCGTGGTCGTCGGCAACACTTCGGCAATTCCCGACCTCACAACACCCGACCCCACGGACACCGGCAACGGAGACAAGTTCGTTCTCTCTGCTGACCCGAGCACGGGTGGAGCGCTCTTCCAGCGCGTCAACCTGATTCCGTTCTTCATCGGAATCACGACGAGCGAAACAGTGGTGATGCAGACCGGCGGCGGGGACGACACGATCACCGTCAACGCGCTGGCGGGCACCGGAGTGACAAACGTGGTGAGTGACGGTGGGGACGGCAACGACATCCTCAACGGCCGCGCCTCGAACGTGAAACTGCAACTCTTCGGAGGAATGGGCGACGACATGCTGAGCGGTGGCAACAAGGCCGACTCGCTTATCGGTGGCGAGGGGAACGACTCGCTGAAGGGTGGAAGGGGTCTGGATACGCTCGACGGTGGTGGTGGGAACGACACGCTCAACGACGGAGTGAAGGACACTCAGCAGGATGTGCTCGTTGGCGGGACCGGTGCCGATACGTTTGTGCGCAGGCAGTTGAACCCGTCGGGTTCACCGGTTCCGCTGTTCGACGAACTCGTGCTTGACTTCAACATGGGAGAAGGCGACGTGCAGAAGATTCTCTTCGTGTAAGGCCAAGTAGGTGCCGCTTGCCGAGCGGCACTGCTTGATCGTCGTCATCACGCTTCGTGTGAGGTGCTTTCATAGTAGTCATCACGCTCCGCGTGATGTCGCGAGCACAGCCAGCGAAGACAAACGCACATCACGCGGAGCGTGATGACTACTATGAAAGCCCGCCTCGGCAAGGCGGTCTCTGAGTGTGGTCCGCTCGCTCCGCGAGCGGGGGCGAGCAACGCGAGTAACAAACTGGAACTCGCCGCGCGCGGCGACCGCGCACGGAGTGCGGACGACCGAAAGACACCGCTCGCGGAGTGAGCGGACCACACTCAAGACCGTCGCTCACGCTTCCGGCTCTGACTTGGCCTTCAAACACTTTGCGAGATACTTGCGGAAGTGTGCGAAGCTCGGCGTGACAAGCCCCGCGACCTTCGCGCGGTCATCGAACTCGCGGAGCCGAGCTGCCGCTCGGAAGTGTGGGTTCGCTTCAAACTCCATCACCTCTTGCGCGGTCATCGGGCCTCCCTGAAGTTCCAGGCTGCGCACGGATGCGGGCGAGAGCATATCGAAGTAACCGGGGCGCGCAGCACAGAGATAGCGCTTCGCGGAGACATGCAGGCGAACCGGTTCGGTGACCACCGAGCCGAACGCCATCGCCAAGAAGCGAGCGCCGAGTTCCTCGTGCGTGTCGTTGATCCCGCGAGCCAAGTAATCTTCCCCGTGACCGTGGAGCAAGTGGCCAACATCGTGCAGAAGCGCGGAGGCGATCAGTTCCGCGGAACACCCGTCCTGTTCGGCCAGATACGCGGACTGGAGCGCGTGCTGAAGTTGCGTGACCGCTTCTCCGTGATACTCACTCCCTCCGCGCTCCGCAAAGAGGCGCTCGATCCGGTCCAGCACTTCAGCGGGCGTCATCGGATTTTCCCCTCCCACCAGTCTTCGGCGAGTCCGAACGAGAGTGTCATGCCAAGTCCGCCCGGAGCGACCGCGATCACGCAACCCGGTTGCGGCTCGGCCGTCACCAGAGGCTTGTCTGGATGCTTTGCATAGATCCCGTGCCAGCGAGCGGCGATTGTCTTGTCTGGCAGTTGCAGAAGCGTTTCCAGTCTCTTCAGGATGAGGTCATCAATCTCGGGTTTGTCGAAGGGGCTGATGTCCGCATCGTATTCGTGTGAGTCGCCGATCACGACTTCCCCGCGATCATTCTGCGATGCCATCACGTGAATGCCGTACTTCAGATACTCCGGCATCGTCTCCGAGAATCGGCGCTTCAAGAGCGGAAGGGACGGGCAGCCCTCGAACGACTTGTAGTGGCACATCGTCAACCCGCCGGCCAGGTGCGTGCCAATTCGCCAGCCACCCGGTTGCGGTCGAGTCTTCATCATCTGAAGCTTGCAGCGTTTGGTGCCGCTTGAGGCCAGCACTTCCGGGAAGAGCGTCTCGAAGTCGATTCCAGAGCAGACGAATACGCGCTTGGCACTCCACGTCTCTCCGCTGGCAGCGCGCA
>JAKEEV010000067.1 GCA_022616395.1 Planctomycetia bacterium
GTGCCAGTCGAACGGCTGATGAAGAACATGCAGGAGGCGATCAAGAAGAATCCGAAGGACGCGAACGCGGTGCTCAACCTTGCGCGGTTGCACGCGATGGCTTATTCGCTCCGCTCAAACGAGGTGCCGGTAGACAAGAAGAATCCCAATAAGGTGTGGTTCGACTATGAGCCTCCGATTGTGCCATTCCACAAGATCACGAAGACGGATGACAAGGACAAGCTCAAGGCGGCGAAGGAACATCTGGATAAAGCCCTCAAGCTCCACGAAGACGCAATCAAACTCGCTCCCAACGACCTCAAGGCACAGCTCGGTCACGCCTGGCTGCTCTCCCAAACAGACAAGAAGAAGGAAGCTATTGCCGCGCTGCGCAAGGTGATTGAGAAGGCATGGGAGAAGGAGAAGGATCTCAAAGCGCTCGGTCTAGGCGGTCACACCATCACCGCCGAAGGCGCGAGTTACCTCATTCCGCTGCTCGACAAGGAGAAGGACAAGGACGAGATCGCCACACTGAAGGAGCGGGCCGACAAGCTCAAGAAACTTCCCCGGCCCATCACGCCGATTGCCATTCCCCTGCGCGATGGGCTGACCGCGAACGACATCGAGAACCGGAGCGCGAGTGTCGCGTTCGATGCGGACGGAACCGGTCTTCAGAAGAAGTGGACGTGGATCAACTCCAATGCCGCGTGGCTTGTGCATGACCCCAAACAGAGCGGGAAGGTTACCTCCGCGCTTCAGATGTTCGGCAACGTTACCTTCTGGCTGTTCTGGGACACCGGCTATGAAGCAATGGCCGCGCTGGATGACGACCGCGACGGCGTGTTGAGCGGAAAAGAACTCGCTGGCCTTGCGCTGTGGCAGGACGCCAACGGAAACGGCATCTCGGAGCCTGGCGAGGTGAAGTCGCTTTCCGAGTACGGAATCGTGTCTCTGTCGTGCAAGTTCGAGCGTGACGCAAAACATCCAGACTGCATCGCTTACTCGAAGAACGGAGTCACCTTCAAGGACGGAACCACACGACCGACATTCGATCTGGTTCTGCATCCCGCGAAGTGAGTCTCGTAGGCCCGCCTTGCCGAGGCGGGCTTTCATAGTAGTCATCACGCTCCGCGTGATGTGTCTTTCTTTGCAATCAGAAACCCCGCCGCTTCGCGTCGGCATCACGCGGAGCGTGATGACTACTATGA
>JAKEEV010000631.1 GCA_022616395.1 Planctomycetia bacterium
CCTCGTGTGGAATGTGAATTGCGAATGTGATGCGAACTCAGAACCCAGGGTGCGCTCGCGTTGCTCGCGACCCTGGGCTTTGGTCTGAAACCCCTTCGGGGTACAGAAACAAAACTGTTCATCCGCCGCAGCCGCTGCCTTCCTTCTCCCCTTCCCCCGCGACTGCTTCGGCCATGACACGAAGTTGAAGCACGCTGCGTTCTTGTTCTTTCTCCAGGTACGCGCGGCCCTTCTTTACGTTCACGTGATCCCAGGCGAGTTTCTCCGTGATCGGCCGCTGACGCGAGCGGTAAAAGTCCACATCAATGCCGAGGTTCTTGAACGTGTCCCACCACAGTTGCGGCTTGAAGCACTCCTTCCACCCATCGAAGCGCGCTCCGCGCTTCCAGGCTTCGTACAAGCCCGGAGCAACTCGACGGTCTCCGCGAGTCAGTATCCCTTCGAGCAAACTTGTCTCGATGTCGTGCTGACGAATCTTCACGAGCTTGTTCTTCTTCTGGCGGTGCAGGTAATCACCTGCCCAGCGGAAGTATTCGCGCGACTGCATTCCGTTCCACTGATACGGCGTATGAGGCTTCGGCACGAAGTTCGATACGCTCGCGGTCACTTCCTTGTAGCGCCCCGTGGCTTCCTTCCCAACGGCGCTGATTGCTTCGGCCAACTCGACGATGCCATCGAGGTCCGCGTGTCGTTCGCCGGGCAAGCCACAGAGGAAGTAGAGCTTCACGTGACTCATGCCGGCCTTGAACGCCTCGCGACAGCCTTCGATGAGGTCGTCGTTTTTGATCGGTTTGCGGATTTGAGTGCGCATATCATCGCGCGCGACTTCCGGAGCGAGTGTTAATCCCGCGCGTCGCCAGCCCTGCATCAGTTGAGGAACGCTCCTCAATTGGTGATTCACGCGAAGACTCGGAAGCGACACATTCACACCCAAAGGCCCGAATACCTCGTGCATTCGCTTCACCAGTTCCTCGAAGTGCGGGTAATCGCTGCTTGAAAGCGAAAGCAAACTGATTTCGTTCATCCCGGTGTTGCGATAACTTTCGAGCGCTGCCTGCACAATTGTTTCCACCGACCGCACGCGGAGCGGACGCTTGATTACAGTGGATTGACAGAACCGGCACTGCCACGGACACCCGCGCATGATCTCAATCGCGATGCGGTCGTGTGGAGTCTGCACGAACGACACCACGGGCTTTGTGGGAAGCGGGATCGCGTCGAGATCTTGCTCGATGACGCAGCTTTCAATCTGAATGGGCACATCGGAACGCGTCCGATTGACCGTGGCGATTGTTCCATCCGGGTAGTAATCGAACTCGTAGAAAGCGGGCGCGTAGGCCCACTTCGTACTGCCGACCAGCTCCGCGAGCATTTCCATTCGCCGGGCTTGCGAAAGATCGCCAGAGCGAATGGCGCTCTCCTTCAGACCCATCCACTTGTCCATGATCCAGGGGAGTGCTTCTTCGCCGTCGCCAATCACGAACAGATCCACAACAGGAGCGAGCAATTCCGGGTTCTGAGCGCCAGGCCCGCCGGCCACCACAAGCGGATCGCTCACCGTGCGGGCTTTGGAGAAATGGGGAATGCCTCCGAGGTCGATCATCGTCAAGAGATTGGTGTAACACACCTCGTATTGCAGACTGAAGCCGATAACATCGAACTCGCGAATCGGCGAAAAGCTCTCCAGACCATATAGCGGCAGCTTGTTCTTGCGCAGCTCGCGCTCGAAGTCGATCCACGGTGCAAACGCCCGCTCGCACGCCCACTGCGGGTCGTTGTTCATGATCGTGTAGAGCACTTGCAAGCCGTGGTGACTCATGCCAAGCGCATACGCATCCGGGAAGCACATGCAGAGCTTCCCACGCACCTGGCTATGATCTTTGGAAACAGAGTGAAGCTCGCCACCGGTGTACTGAGCGGGCGTCTTCACCCGCGGCAACACAGCCAGCACGGCGTCTCGAAGTGCGACGTTCATCATGACAAAAACCCCGACAGTCCGGCGCGACTGGAACGCTGCGATTATACCAAGAGCAAGCACGAAAGCCCCGGACTCTGTCCGGGGCTTTCGGTGTTGGTGTGCGCCTGGTCTACTACTCATCCCGGAGTGTGGAAGGCTCACGGCACCGCCGGAACGTTCCCGGTTCCGTGAAACCGGGAACCACGATTGGTGAGGTTGTCCCAGACCGGTTTCTACGGAACCGGGAACGTTCCGAGAGCGGTGCTGGAACAGCCTTCCTCGCGTGGTGATGGAAACCCTTCGCTCGGGCGACGCAACATCGCCCTTGTGCAAAGCACGAGCTAAACCCAAGGCGACCAACGCCAGAAGTTGTAACCGACCACAAGACACGAATCAACGACTCATACGCAATCGCATTGATTCGTTTTCAGAGTTTAGTTCTGGCCGCATCCCTTCCTGGGTTGAGTTCGCTCGGCCTCCCCTTCGGCCTCGCCGCGGGAAACCCTCTTCGCCTTAACCAAAAGTCAAAGCCAGCCGCCGTCTGCTTGGTTCGCGCGACGCTGTCCCTCACGTAACCAAATGTTCGGGAAAGCGTCTCGCTTGGGGTGGGGGACGGTTCCCAAAATCCGATTTGGTAGTTGACTTTTGTACATTAGTTGCATATAATGTGGGTTGAAGGAATCGGCACACCAAACCGACCTTCCTGCACGCCGGCCCCCCCCCAACCAAGCACAGGACAAGAGACAAGCGTGAGGGATCGGGGCCAGGGGTGGCCTTTATAAACCCCACGAAATGCAGCAAATGCTCGCGATAAAGGCCACATGGCCCCTTCCAAAATGCACCAAACCCCACAAAACATAGGCTCAAACGAGGAAACAGAAAACAGGGGGGTGGCGGGGGGAGGGGAACGCCGCCCCTCACACACGAGCGCTGATTCGCCCGACTCTGACAACACAACAACCCATCAACCCACTCTGGTATCACTTCAACACGAACGGGATGTCAACAGGCTTCCCGTCGCGAAGGATGTTCAGCGTGATTTCGTCACCAACCAGGTAATTGCGACGCACGAAGCCCAGCAGCTTGCCGATGTCGCCATCGATGGACTTCCCATCGTAGCCGATCAGCACATCGCCACCCTTCACGCCAGCGGCCTTGAGCGTCGCGTGGACCTCTGGGTCTTGCCGGATCGCAGCGCGCTTTTCGGCGAGGCCAAGCGCCTGCTTCTCCTTCGCCGTCAACTCATCTCCGC
Source organism: Planctomycetia bacterium (assembly GCA_022616395.1). Lineage (GTDB taxonomy): Bacteria > Planctomycetota > Planctomycetia > Gemmatales > Gemmataceae > Gemmata. Next base: position 3,210 of record JAKEEV010000631.1, read on the forward strand.
TAAATGGCAGAGATGGGAGAATGTCCAGCATCGACGGCCTCCACGTCAGGTTGGTCTTTCGCCAACCATCTGCAACTTCAAACGTCCCGGAGTGTTCCCTTCCATCTCGAATCCACGACACGGAGATAGACCCTTTCACGGGTGCCTTGTGAAGCGCATAAGTTGCATCTCCGAACGACGCCACCGAGTAGCCATTGAGCTTCAAGAGGCGGTCGCCCGGCTTCAGGCCGGTCTTCTCGGCGACCGAACCCGTCGCAACCGCCTTCACGCGATCACCTGCGTCGTTGTCGAGCGTGATACCGATGTTCTCCGGCAGCGGATACACCCACACGCTCGTGCGGTCCCAAGTTCCAAGCGCTTTGAGATCGGAGCGGCGGAACTCGTTGATGTTGTGGCAGTGGATACATCCGCGGTGCGACTTCGCGGCTTGAAAATCTTCCGCGCGAACCGGCTTCGCCGCAAGCGGCTTTGCTGCCGGGGGCGACTTGTGAGTTTCCAGCGCGCGGTCCATCGCGTAGCGAAGTCCCTTCGTGGAAATGCGCGCTTCGGCGTCGCTCGCATCGCGACCACCATACCGGCCGTAAATGGTCTCGTCCGCGTTGAGGAAGAACACGAACCAGGTGAGATCGTAGTCGAACTCGAACCGGCGCAGATCCACCCCGGCGATCTTCACCAGGCGCACGCGAACGAACTTGTCGGCAACTTCGGCAATGTCCGTGTGGAGACGAACAACCTGCTCGTCTATTGAGGCGCAGTCCCCTCAAGGCTCGCAGCGGAAGACCAGCATCATCGGCTTGCCGGTGCGCTTCGCTTCAGCGCGCGCGGCGGAGTAGTCGGTGTGCCAGCCGTACTTGGCGGGATCAGTCTTGCGGGGTTGAGCATCCGCGATGCCGGGCAAGATCAACAGTGCAAGCCCGGCGAGAACGCGATTCATGTGTGGAGTCTCATTGAGTCGGAGGCACACGCCGTGTGCCCTGGCCACGAGCAGACGAAAAGTGACGGCATCCAGCGAATGCCGACGATTGTACTGTCACTTCTTCCCACCGCTTCCCTTCTTGAGAACCTCGAACTTCACGATTGCCGGGCCGTGTCCAGTGGCCTCCCAGTCGAACACGACCTTGTCCCCGACTTTGGCTTCGCGAACGACCTTCAGTACGCTGGGAATCGGTGCCTTGAGCTTCGGATCATGCTGCACAAAATAGGATCGAGCTTTCTCCTCCCCCGGAGCGAGTACCTCGATCACGATGTTGTTCCCCTGCTCTTTCTTCGACTTGATCTCGCCGGCGATAGTGCCGGATCGCTTCTCGGGAACTGGTCCATCTGGTTTCTTGAGCACTTCAATCTTCATCACGCGCGGGCGTTCCTCGAATAACCACTCGATCCGCACGCGGCTCTTCAGCGGAACCTTTTTGATCTGGGCAACCATGCCCTTGTCCGGTCCACCGCCATCCTTCGGAAGTCCACCCTTCCATTGAGGAACATATCGGCGCGCTTTCTCTTCACCGTCGGCCTTCACTTCGATCCAGTTGTCGCCCTTCGCGGTGACCACGCCGGTCACGGTGCCCTTGCGATCCTTCTCTTTCTTCTCGTCCTTCTTCTCGACCTTGCCCGGCGCCTTCAGCACCTCAATCTTGACCACGCGAAACACTTCGCTGAACCGCCAGTCCATGCGGATGCGACTGTCGATCTCGGTCGCCTTCACCGCTTTGAGCGCGGCCTGATCGGAGCCGGTGAAATACTTGCGGGCTTTCTCCTCGCCATCGGCTTTCACTTCAATCCAGTTCCCGCCCTTGTTGGTGACAACACCGGTCACGGTGCCCTTCTTGTCTTCTTTCTTCTCCTGAGCGGTTAAGAAACCAGTCAGGCCGAACACAGCGGCAGCAAGAAGCCACCCAAACAGATACCGGCAGCGCATGGGAATCTCCTCGTGATCGCGGAGGTAGGCCCGCCTTACCGAGGCGGTTTTCATAGTAGTCATCACGCTCCGCGTGATGTGTATTTCGCTCCGCACCTTCTGTGTATTTCGCTCCGCACCTTCGGGGCGGCATCACGCGGAGCGTGATGTGCTTTCTTTGCAATCAGAAACTCCGCCGCTGCGCGTCGGCATCACTTCAGAGTAGTCAACACGCTCCGCGGGTTGGTCGCGAGCGCCGCGAGCGAAAGAAAACCCCCGCTGCGCGGCGGCATCAC